>NZ_JBIUWN010000072.1:0-28229 GCF_044743485.1 Pseudomonas sp. NPDC087614
TTGCCCGGGTGGTATTTGCTCTGTTGAAAAACCAGAGCGAATACTCCCCTAAAGCGGTTTAGGGGCTAGGCATGAACCATAGAATCTCCCACGGGGGTTCGTAGTGAACACAGATGTTGTGGACACCACCACTGTGGAAGCCAGCCTGCTGGCGATGAGGGCAGCGAACACAGTAAAAAGTCTGGATCAGACCGACTGCCGCAACCGCGCCAGATCCCGCAGCGGTGGCGCGCCGAACAAACGGCTGTACTCGCGGCTGAACTGTGAGGGGCTTTCATACCCCACGCGATACCCTGCCGCCGACGCTTCCAGCCCTTCGGCCAGCATCAGACGCCGCGCCTCTTGCAGGCGCAATTGCTTCTGATACTGCAGCGGGCTCATCGCCGTCATCGCTTTGAAACGATGATGCAGTGTCGACACGCTGAGGTTCACTTCCTTGGCCAGATCGTCAATGCGCAGCGGTTGCTCGAAGTTGCCGTTAAGCCATTTGATGGCCTGGCTGATGCGGTGGCTCTGACTGTTGGCAATCGCGATTTCATACAGTCGATGGCCCTGCGGGCTGCGCAGCAGGCGATAGAGAATCTCCCGACGGATCAGCGGCGCGAGCATGGCGATGTCTTTCGGCGCATCCAGCAAACGGGCCAGACGCAGCACCGCGTCGAGCATCGCACTGTCGATTTTTTCAACGTACAAACCGCGTCCGGTCGGCCGGGTCGGTACACCGAGCGGGCCGGCGTCGGCGATCAGTGCGGTGATCTCAGCCGGGTCGATGTCCAGACGCACGGCGAGGATCGGATCTTGCGGCGACACGTTGACCACGCGCCCGCTCAGCGGCATCGAGACCGAGACCACCAGATAATTGAGCGGATCGTAATTGAAGAACTCGTCGACCAGTCGCACCTCTTTGCGACCCTGAGCCATGATGCACAGGGCGGGTTGTGCCAGCACCGGGGCGAAGTCGTGGGACTTTGTGTGGCGCGACATGAACAGCGAGCCGATGGCCGTGGCGTAACTGCCATCGTCCGTGGTGTTGCGGCGAATGATCGCCGCCAGTTCAGCGCGTTGCTTTTCCATGTCGGCGTCGAGTGGGGCTTGAATCGGATCGAATGACGTCATGCACGGCATCCTCGGCAAGGGATGTGGAGTGGAGCAGAGCATATGTTTGTGCAAGCGTGAACGGTAGACACATTCTGCGAAATGCTTGCCTGATTCTGCGCGGTGTTGCTCATGTTCCCGCCCATAGCGGGACGCAGAGCCTGGAACTTGCTTGAAACGCATGTGACAGCCATGTGACGAGGTTTTACAGACGGTTGCAGCGACAACGCGCAGTCTCGCAGGATTGTGCAACGCGACGGCAGGAATCGACTAACGGCCCCTGGCGCTCGCCCCTTAATCTTGGATCCTGTCGCAGCCCGTCCCCGGCTGCCACGCGACTCCCTGGGAGGGTTGAACATGTCCAAGCAGATTCCCGTCAGTCATATGGCCTTGGTTCGAGCGCGCGCCGGGCGCTCGGCGGAACTCGGTGTGCGCCTGAGCGCATTGATCGAACCGTCCCGCGCCGCGCCCGGTTGCCTGAGCTTTGCCTTGCAGCATTCGCAGTGTGATCCCGAGTTGTGGATGGTCTGCGGTTTCTGGAGCAATCAGCAGACGATGACCGCGTATTTCAGCAGCCCGTCGATGGAAATCTTCGCCGAGCTGGTGCAGGAGCTCGTGGTCAACAGTCTGGATTTCCACACCTTCAAGGATGTCTCGCCAGCCCAGGCCCTCGGCCAATGTTCGGCACCGGTACACAAACTCGCCGGTTGAGGGTTTAATGTCCGGCTTAATTGACTGAGCCAGGACTTGCGACATGGCACGTAAAGAGTTCGAACACTTCGAAGCAGTTTCCGCAGTCGTCCCCGTCGAACTGGGTGGCAACAAGGGTTATTACGCGGCAATCGCGGTCAAGGCCCTGGTGGATGGCGGTGCACCGCGCTTTCACAAATTGCTGGATGATCAGGTGTTTCCCGGCGCCATCGCCGCCGATGACGCTGCCATCAATGAGCTGGATCGCCTCAAGGGCGTCACTGAAAACGCCGAGTTGATCTGGTAATCCGTTACTTGGCGGCCCCCGGTCGCCACATCTTGAACAGGGCTTCAGGCCCTAGCTGGAAATAATCCGCCGGCCCGCCGCCGCGCAGAATCGGTTCTGCCGCGGCGGTGTCGTAGATCCCATCCTTCAACAGCCACTTGGCGATATGCACGGCGACCACTTCGCCGAGGATCAGCCAGCTCGGCACTGTCTCGCCATCGGCGCGTTGCAACTGAATGATCTGCGTGACCTTGCACTCGAAGGACACCGGGCTTTCGGCGACGCGGGGCACGGAAATCACCCTTGATGCGACTGTCGTCAGGCCTGCCAATTCAAACTCGTTGACCTCAGGTGCAACCATCGCGCAGCTCTGGTTCATCTGCTCGGCCAGCGGGCGGGTGGCGAGGTTCCAGACGAATTCGCCGGTCTGTTCGATGTTGTTCAGGCTGTCTTTGCGTCCGACGCTGGAGAAACCAATGATTGGCGGAATGTAGTTGAAGGCGTTGAAGAAGCTGTAGGGCGCCAGATTCAACTGGCCGTTGGCATCCTGCGAAGAAATCCAGCCGATAGGGCGCGGGCCGACGATGGCATTGAACGGATCGTGGGGCAGACCGTGGCCGTGGGCGGGTTCGTAGAAATGGATGTCATCGGGCATGGCTTGGGATCCTGGAGTGCATTGGGTAGGGGCAATAGTGCAAGCCGGGTGATGCAATTTCCAGACAAATGCAAATCTTGTGGAGTGGGTTTGTTTGCGAAGAGGTCGTGTCAGTTGCCATCAGTATCGACTGAACGGACGCCTTCGCGAGCAAGCCCGCTCCCACAGGGTTTTTGTGTGGAACCCTACATTTTGTTTGCCCCAGAAATGACTGAGCCCGGCCGAAGCCGGGCTGTGCGCTGGTTAATGAATTATCAGCTGATCGAAGCTGATTGGGTGCGGTCGTAGCCGTCTTGAGCGACGGTGGCGGAGCCGGTGCGGTCGTAGCCGTCTTGAGCGACGGTGGCGGAGCCGGTGCGGTCATAGCCGTCTTGAGCGACGGTGGCGGAGCCGGTGCGGTCATAGCCGTCTTGAGCGACGGTGGCGGAGCCGGTGCGGTCGTAGCCGTCTTGAGCGACGGTGGCGGAGCCGGTGCGGTCGTAGCCGTCTTGAGCGACGATGGCGGAGCCGGTGCGGTCGTAGCCGTCGGCGGCAATGGCCGAGCCGGTGCGATCAAAACCGTCGGCTGCGAAGGTGTTGGCGGCCAGTACGGACAGGGTCAGGGCGAGGATCAGTTTGGTTTTCATGTTCGTTACTCCAGATTCGTTGGGGGTGTGTCTTGCATGGGTTGAATGCTACGCCAATAAAGCTGATTAAAAAGCGCAAAATAATGCTAAAAACAATCGATTAATTTGATGTTAAGGGCGGCGCATTTAAATCGCTTACGTCTTCGCAGCGAACGACACGCAGGTCATCGATCAGGTGTTGGCAGGATGCAGCGCCAGGATTAATCAGCGATTAATCGCTGTTTTGCCGTTTGTGACAGATTTTTCATGAATTCCCGACCGCTTTTTCACCGCTGCAACGCCAGTCTGCCCTCGGCCAGAAAACCAAGAACCGGCCGTCACACAATGGAGCGTTACCCGCGATGAATAAACTGCCTCAAATCACCCTGGCTTTCTGGATCATGAAAATCTGCGCGACGACCCTGGGGGAAACCGCGGGGGATTTGCTGTCGATGACCCTCAATGTCGGCTACGCGATCAGCTCGTTGATTCTGATCAGCGTGTTCGTCCTGACGCTGATCACGCAATTGATGGCCAAGACCTACAAGCCGCTGCTGTACTGGATCGTGATTTTGTCCACCAGCACCGCCGGCACCACCATGTCCGACTTCATGGACCGCACGCTGGATTTGGGTTACGCCACCGGTTCGATGATCCTGATCGCGATTCTGTTGGCGATCTTCTCGGCGTGGCGACTGAGCGGTGACTCGCTCAATGTCAGCAAGGTGCAGACCTTGCGTGGCGAGATGTTCTATTGGATGGCGATTCTGTTTTCCAACACCCTGGGCACCGCGCTTGGGGATTACCTGGCCGACGATTCGGGGCTTGGTTTTGCCGGCGGCGCATTGCTGATCGGCTCGACCATTGCTGTGGTGGTGCTGCTCAAGTACTTCACGAAGATTTCGACAGTGTTGTTGTTCTGGGTGGCGTTCGTATTGACGCGGCCGTTTGGCGCAACGCTGGGCGACTTGATGACCAAGTCTCATGAGAAGGGTGGGCTGGACTTCGGCACCATTGGTTCGTCGGCGGTGCTGGCGGGGATTCTGCTGGCGATGATCGTGGGGGCTTCTTATGCGCAGAAACGTAATGGCACACAACACGCTACTGCCGAGTTGACTTGATACCGAGTTACCCCTTCGCTGGCAAGCCAGCGAAGGGACCCGCACAGCCACCGTTGCAGTGGCTGTGAAACCCGATCAGTCCGTCACGATCCGCGAATGCTTCTGGGTGTCTCTCATGGTGATGTACACCAGCAATGACACGGCGATGCACGCGGTGACGTACCAGTAATAACCGCTTTCCATGCCAATGCTCTTGAACCACAGCGCGATGTATTCGGCAGTACCGCCGAAGATCGAGACGGTCAGTGCGTACGGCAGGCCGACGCCCAGCGCACGGATTTCAGTCGGGAACAATTCCGCTTTCACCACGGCGTTGATCGAGGTGTAGCCGCTGACGATGATCAGCGCTGCCATGATCAGGAAGAACGCGCCCCACCAGGTTTGAATGGTGTGCAGGGTCATCAGGATCGGCACGGTGAAGATCGTACCGAGCACGCCGAAGGCGATCAGGATCGGACGACGACCGATCTTGTCCGACAGGCCACCGATGATCGGTTGCAGGCACATGAACAGGAACAGCGTGGCCGCGGAAATGGTGGTCGAGTCGGAGATGCTCATGCCGACGGTGTTCACCAGGTACTTCTGCATGTAGGTGGTGTAGGTGTAGAACGCCAGTGTGCCGCCCATGGTCAGGCCGACCACGGTCAACAGCTCTTTGGGGTGACGCATCAAGGTGCGCATGGCGCTTTCCTTGGCTTTTTCTTTTTTGGTGAACGACTCGGTTTCTTCCATGCCGCGACGCAGGTACAGCGCAACGACTGCGCACAGCGCGCCGATGGCGAACGGAATACGCCAGCCCCACGCGTACAACTGCTCGGTGGTCAGGGTCTGTTGCAGCACGATCAACACGCCCAGCGCGATGAGCTGGCCGGAGATCAGGGTCACGTACTGGAAGCTTGAGAAGAAACCGCGACGTTCCTTGGTCGCCATCTCCGACAGGTAGGTGGCCGAGGTGCCGTATTCGCCGCCGACCGACAGGCCCTGCAGCAGACGGGCAAACACCAGCAGGATCGGTGCACCGATGCCAATGGTTTCGTAATTGGGGCTCAGGGCGATCAGCAAGGAGCCAAAGCACATCAGGTAAACCGAAGCCATCAGGGCTTTCTTGCGCCCGACTTTGTCGGCGTACAGGCCCATCAGCCAGCCACCGATCGGGCGCATCAGGAAGCCCACGGCGAAGATCGCGGCGGTGTTCATCAGTTGCGCGGTGGAAGAGCCCGCGGGGAAAAAGGTCTTGGCGAAGTACAGCGAGAAGGCGGCATAGACGTACCAGTCGTACCACTCGACCATGTTGCCGACGGAACCGCTGAAGATCGACTTGATCCGGCTGGCGGTGGTTCGTTCTTTGACCGGCACGGCAGCCGACCCAAGAGGCAGGGCGTTGGAGTTATCCATTGAAGGATCCTTGGTTTAATTGTTTTTGTGGAGCGCGTAGAAACGCAGCCTGCTGGGGCTATAGCAGGAGCTGTGCCAACGGGGAGAGGGCCGGTTTAGAGGGGGTGGCGGTTTTTTTTGAGCGGAAATCCGCTTATGGCTGGTGGGTGGTGAGCGGAAAATTGCTCATTGAGGTGGGCAGGTCTTTATTGCCTGTGCCGGCCTCTTCACGGGCAAGCCACGCTTGCACAGGGTTTTGTGCTGAACACAGACCGTGTGAACACTGCCGACCACTGTGGGAGCGGGCTTGCTCGCGAAGTGGCCCGAACCGGCACCGCAACATTCAACTGCCTGGAACAAACATCTCCCGAGTCAGCCCATGGCGCTGCATCTTTTCATTGAACGTGCGGCGCGGCAGTTGCAGCTCTTCGAGCACCGCTTTCACATCGCCCTTGTGCCGGGTCAGCGCGGCGCGCAAGCACTGCGCTTCAAACGCCTCCTGCTGCGCTGCCAGCGACTGCCCCGGATCAATTCCCGGTGCCGGCTCATCCAGCCCCAGCACCTGACGTTCAGCAACGTTGGCCAGTTCGCGCACGTTGCCCGGCCAGTCGTGGCTGAGCAGATGACTCAACTGCGCACCACTCAAGGGTGGAAAGGTGCGGCCCAGACGCAGAGCGGCATTCTGGGCGAAGGTCTCGAACAGCAAGGGAATGTCTTCGCGGCGATCTCGCAACGGTGGCAGGCGCAGCTCGGCAATGTTCAGGCGATACGCCAGGTCTTCGCGAAAACGTCCGGCCCGGGCTTCATCGAGCAAGTCGGGTTTGGTTGCCGCGACGATCCGTAAATCCACCCGAATACTCTGGTTCGAGCCCAGGCGCTCAAGCTTCTGCTCTTGCAACACCCGCAGCAACTTCACCTGCTGAGCCAGCGGCATGCTTTCGATTTCATCGAGAAACAGCGTGCCGCCATCGGCGTATTCGAGCTTGCCGATGCGCTTGCCGGACGCCCCGGTAAACGCACCGCTTTCATGGCCGAACAGTTCGGCCTCGAACAATTGCTCCGGGATCGCCGCGCAGTTGAGCGCCACGAATGGTTTGTCCGCACGCGGGCCGAAATCGTGCAGACAACGCGCCACCAACTCTTTGCCGCTGCCGGTTTCGCCACGGATCAGCACGTTGACCGGCAACGCTGCCAGATCCAGTACCTGCCGGCGTAGCGTCTGCAACCCACGGGACACGCCGAGTAACGTCGCATCGAGTTTGGCGCGGTTGTCGGCCTGCTCGTGCAGGGCACGGTTTTCCAGGATTAACCGGCGTTTTTCCAAGGCCCGGCGCAGGCTGCCGAGCAATGTTTCCGGGCTGAACGGTTTTTCCAGAAAGTCGTAGGCGCCGTCGCGCATCGCGTCGACCGCCATCGGCACATCGCCGTGACCGGTGAGCAGAATCACCGGTAAGTCGGCATCGCGGCGCTGCACCTCGGCCAGCAGTTCCAGACCACTGAGACCGGGCATGCGCACATCGCTGAGGACCACTCCGGGAAAGTGCGCGGGCAGTGCGGCGAGGCATTCTTCGGCGCGGCTGAACAGTTGCACCTCAAAGCCCGACAGGCTCAACCACTGCTCGACTGCGCTGCGAATGCTGCTTTCGTCATCGACCACCATTACCGAATTGAGCATCAGATACGTGCCTCCAGATCGATCGGCACAGACAGGGTGAACACCGCACCGGTCTCGCCATTTTCCACACTCAAACGTCCACCGGACTCATGGACGATGGCGAAAGATACCGCCAGGCCCAGACCCAGACCGTCGCCCACCGGTTTGGTGGTGAAGAACGGATCGAATACCTGGTTCAGATGCTCTGCGGCAATGCCGCCACCATTGTCGCTGACGCTCAGTTGCCACAGTTGCTCATCGGCCTGCAGGCGTATTTCCAGACGCTTGCACGGTTTGCCTTGCATCGCATCGAGTGCATTGCGCAACAGGTTGATCAGCACTTGTTCCAGACGGATCGCATCACCGCGTACCCACGCCGGACGAGTCAGGTGCAGCACCAGACTGACCTGTTCGTCGCGCAGCCGCGCATCGAGCAGTTGCAGGGACTGATCAACCACCGTCGCCAGATCCAGGCGCTCGCGCAAACCGCCGGGGCTTTTTCTGGCGAAGGTTTTCAGGTGGCCGGTGAGGGCGGCCATGCGCGTGAGCATATCGTCTACCGGTTTGAGTGCCTTATAGGCGTCATCGACCCGGCCATGGTCGAGCAGCAGGCGCAGCGTCGCCAGTTGCATGCGCTGAGCGGTCAGCGGTTGATTGATTTCGTGGGCGAGCGCGGCGGACATCTGGCCCAATGCCGCGAGTTTGGCCGATTGCACCAGACCGTCCTGTGCGGTGCGCAACTCGCGAGTGCGTTCCTCGACCAGTTGCTCCAGCTCTTCACGGTTGCGCTGGCGGATTTTCGACAGGCGCCAGCGCTGGTTGAGAAACAGCAGCAGAAACACCAGCGCCAGCCACACGCCGGCAGCGGCGAGCCCGGCGTTGCGCAGGTCTTCGAATGCCACTTGCGGGCGACGCAAAAGGTGCAGCGTCCAGCCTTCGGCGGCCAGCGGCAGCGATTCCCACAAATAATCTGCTGTGCCTTGCGGGCCTTCGACCCGGCGCAGTTCGCTGTTGTCATCGAAAAGGCGCAGCGACAGATGGGTCAGTTGCACCAGCGACTGTTTGTCGTACTGACGGGTGGCCTTGATCTCGGCCAGATCGCTGGCGCTCAACGGTCGCAACGAGCGATAGCGCCAGCCGGGCTGGTTGGCGATGAAAATGATGCCGCGTGCATCGCTGACCAACAGCGTGTCGTTGCCCTGGCTCCATTCGCGTTCAAGTTCGGGGAATTCCAGCTTGACCACCATCGCCCCCAGGAACTCATTGTTATCGCCGAGTACCGCGCTGGAGAGGAAGTAGCCGGGAATCCCGCTGGTCACGCCCACCGCGTAAAAACGCCCGGTGCCTTGGGTGCGGGTCTGGCTGAAGTAGGGGCGGAAACCGTAATTGTGGCCGACGTAACTGCTCGGCAAGCGCCAGTTGCTCGCCGCTACGGCGAGGCCCGTGTGATCAAGCAGTTCAAGGGTCGAGGATTGCGCCGCGCCGTTGATCTTTTCCAGCTTGAGATTCAGCGCCGCCTGCTCGTCGGCATCGACCGGCCCGGCCAGCGCCGAACGTAATTGCGGATCGAGCGCCAGCACGGCGGGCAGGGCGCGGTAGCGGTCGATCAGGGTGTGCAGGGAATTGGCGTACAACGCCAGTTGCTGGTTGGCGCGGGCGGCGTCTTCCTCCAGCGCCTGGCGTTCGGCGTGGCGGATCGCAAGCATGGCAGCAAGCGCTGCGCCGGCAATGATCAGCAGGGTATACAACGACAGACGCAAGGTACGGGAAGTCGGCAGCATGCTGGGCGAAGGGTCGGCAGGACGGGCGGGCACGATAGCATGCGCCCACGTGGCGAAGCGCGATGTTCGCGCGAACCACGTCGCTCAGACAGCGGTTTCCCGCGCCTGGCGTCGAAGCTGGAGATTCAACCTCGGTTTGGGAACGGGTCTGGATCTCGGTTCTTCAGCGATTGATTGTTCCAGTTGCTGCAGACGTTCGGTAACCTCTTCGGCTTCGCTACGCGCGTTGAGTACTGTCTGAGCTGTTTCCTTTATCCTGTCGATGGCATCGAACGGGTCGACTCCGGTCCTCGCCAGCTTCATGACTTGACGTTGTTTTTCGTCATCCAGTGAGTCCAGCTGTTTGTAGAACCTTTGCTGAATATCCTCAGAGTAGGCATTGAGGTTATTGGTGAAGGTTTTGATGCCGTCGATCAGGGCGGCGCCGCCATTGACCAGGTCCTTTACTGTTTCGACCCCGTTTGAAACAGTCTCGCCGAGTGTATTCAGGCCATCCTTGAGTTCTTGAGTGTGTAGCGTTTGCGCCAACTTCAGACCTTTCTTGAAGAAGTGGTAGCGTAACAAAGGCATCGCCACGGCTCCGACAACCGCACCGACTGCCAGGCCGATGGCATTCCCGGCACCCGGTACGACGCTGCCCAAGAGCCCGACTACCGTACCTCCCGCAGCTATTCCCTTGAAGACCGATTTTATGCCGTGTTTTGACTTGAGGAAGGTGCCGAAAGTCATACTTGCACGCAGCTCGTTGATGTCGGCGTTTTCCGGAACAAGCCCGTCGAATTCAGTCGCCAGATTATGTATCTGGTTCGCCGCTGTCTGAGCCTTGTCCAGCATCCCGAGAAAGTCGCCAAGCAATTCGAATACGGCTTTTTTTCCGCCGGTCCTGTCGACGTACAGGAGTGGATTGTTGCCAACCATGGCGTACAGGTTCAGGCCATCGACATCGCCATTCGGGTCGGCGCTTATCCAGCGCTGTAACCACGGCGAGTAGTAGCGCTCGCCGTAGTAGTACAAGCCACTGACATCCATCTCCTTGCCCGAATAACGGATGAATTTGTAGCTCACTTCGACGGCGTGGCGTGCGGCCATCCACGCTGTGGCACCGAACGGGTAGTAACCCTCCTGGCTGATCAGGTCGCCCTGTTGATCAAGCTCCATCACGCAGGAGCCGAGATGATCTTCGAGGTTGTAACGCACTTGGTCATTGGCGATTTCATCGGGTGGTTTTTTCGCCCAATGCAGGCAACGCGCACTGCCTACCGAGATGATGTGCAGTTCTTCGCAGTTGTCCTTGTTGCGGATTTCCAGGCCCGGCAGGTAGCGCACCTGATGAAAGTGCACAGTCCTGTCGGTGTACGTTTCATGGCGTTTGAACACCCTCACGCCCTGGCTGTAACGGTAGTGTTCGGCATCGTCATCAGTGCCGTCTCGGGCAATCAGCGTCACGCGTTGCAGTTCATCCCGTGCATTCCAGTGCATGGCCTGTCCCGGTTGCAGGTTCTGCTGGTTGCCGTGGCGGTCGAACAGTGTGCCGAAGTCAGGCTCCGGATCATCCGGTTTCCAGCGCACGCCGCGATTGCTGACTGAATCAATGCGCATCTGCACGGTGCGGTTGGCGCCGGCCCGTACATGCACCAGTTTCACCAGATTGCCGCCGGTGTCGTAAGTGTAGGTCTGGGTGTAGTTGAGGCGGTTGTTAGGGTCGGTGGGCGTTGGCAGGCCGGGAATGTCCGAGAGCGGGCCGTCGTCGTAACCGCTGGCGCTGACCAGTCGGTACAACGAGTCGTAGCTGAAATCACGGTGACCGTCGACCAGTTGGTTGGCGAAATAGACCGGCTGGAAGGCGTGGTCTTCGATGCGGGTAATGTTGCCGACGGGGTCGTAGAAATATTCGAGGTCTTGCAGCACTGCGCCGGTGTCTTTGCGACTGGACTGAGTGTGCAGACGACTGTCTGCCGGGTCGTACGTCCAGCGACTGAGGACAAGATTACCGGCCTGCTGCTCGATGATCTGGTCGGCGGCGTTGTACTGCGCATCAAGCAACACGGGCTGCCATTGGCTCTGGCCGCTGATCAACAGTTGTACCTGCCGAAGGTGCCCGGCCAGGCCGTAGCGCGAGCGTCGCCGATGGCCGCCGGCGTCGGTCTGCTCGAGCAGCGCGCCGAGCGGGCTGAACACATGGTGAGTGGTGAACGGCTCACCGTCGTGGAACGTGCGGGTTTCGCTCAGCGGCTGGCCGGTCAGGGAAAAGCTGTCTGTGAGCAACGAACCGGAACGGTCTTTCTGTTCCTGCAATTGGCCGCGACGGTTGTATCCGGCTTCGGCCGAGGCGTCGGAATAGGTGAACACATCGACATCGACCTCGCCATTTTCCTCGACGGCCACGAGCCGCAGTTGTTCATCGAAGCACGTGCGCCAATGGCTGCCGCGCTGATCCCACCTGCGCAAAGGTTCACCGGCCAGCCCTGGCAGCACCACACGCCAGCCGCTATCCACGCTGTCGATAAGCACCGCATTGCCATTCAACGAATAAACAGTCGCCGTGTTCTCCATGGACAAGCGCGGGTCGCGTTGCGTGATCAGACGCCCGGCTAAATCGTGTTCCTGGCAGATCACCAGGGTGCTTGACGTGTTGCCTGCCATGCTTCGCAGGTAGGCGACCTTGCGGACTGGCAGGCCTCGTCCGTCAATCACTGTCAGGGAGGGCGTGCGTGAATGCATGGTTTCAGTGACCGTTTTTAAACTTGGTGAGCAAGGTGTTTCCCGGCTTTTTTGATGCAAGATGCCGTTGTCTTGCTTTGTACAGATTGTCAGTGGTCCCCATCTCTTTGTATCGCGCAAGTCCGGCCTGAGCCTGTGCGATGTTGGCGAGTACGGCTCGGTTTTTCTGTTGCAAGCCAGAGCGCGTAATGATGGCCAGCGTTTCGCTGGAAGTATTGGCATTGACATTCGGGAGCACATTGGCAGGCGAAACACTGTCAACGCCCAATGCGTCAAAAGCGTTTTCCGCCCATGCAGACCGTTGTTCAATGGCCGCTTTCCAGTCGCTGAGCATTTTTTCGATCTTTTCAATTTTCACCGGGTCAAGCCGGTTCTTGATGTCTTGTGCTTCCTGCGCCCGACTTCCCATATTAAGCGCGCCGGGAATAATCCCCACCACTGACCCGAATACTCTGTTCATTAAAAATAATGGGTTGAATAACGAATTGAGTGCCGGATGCAGCACTTCGCTCTTGAAGTCTTTCCATGAATTGATTTCCTTGACGGGGGCCTCGATCCCCAGGCTTTGATCAATCGCGCTGACGGAGATTTGCGAGGTCTGCGGGATCAAAGGCCCGACTTGCAGGCCGATATGGTTTGCCACCGGCTCAAGGATGGCCCCAGCGACATCACCCCCGATGTTGCCACCGACCAACGATGAAGGTTTCAACACGTTCGGTTTCACTTCAAGTGCTGGAAACAGGGTGTCAAATTGGGTGCCGCCCAAAGATCCACCTTCATAACCGACAATACCTCTGACGGTTTCTCCCGCCAGATTCACCGCCATGTTCAGTGCAACATTTTGATTAATGATGTTGTGTAGTTGCCATAGTACTTCCTCGGAGTGCCCTTCTACGGCGGAAGCAAACGCCGAATACAGCATGATCACGCTTTCTGCCCGCGTGTTACCGTCCGGATCGATAAAACGGATCGGGTTATTCCCCACGAATGCATATAAATTCAGACCATCCGCCTGCTCTGCGTCGGTGCTGATCCAGCGCTGCAACCACGGCGCGTAATAGCGTGCGCCGTAGTAATACAAACCGCTGACGTCCATTTCCTTGCCCGAATAGCGGATGAAGCGGTACGTGGTTTCCGAGTTCGGTGCCATCCACGCGGTTTCGCCAAAGGGGTAATAGCCTTCCTGGCTGATCATGACGGCGTCTTGATCCAGTTCCATCACGCTGGAACCGAGATGATCTTCGAGGTTGTAACGCATTTGGTCATTGGCGATTTCATCGATTTTTTTCGCTGCCCAATGTAGGCAGCGGGCGTTGCCGAGCGTGATGACGTGCAGTTCTTCACCGCTGTCGCGGGTGCGGATTTCAAGCCCGGGCAGATAGCGCACCTGGTGGAAATGTTCGGCGTTGGCAGCGAAGGTTTCGTGGCGCTTGAACACGCGCATACCCTGGCTGTAACCGTAGTACTCGGCATCATTGGAACCGCCATCGCGCTGGACCAGGATCACGCTTTCCAGCTCATCGCGGGCATTCCAGAGCAGTGGCTGGCCCGGTTGCACGGTCAGTTGATTGCCGTGGCGATCGAACAAAGTGTCGAAATCCGGCGGCTCGTCGCCGGTTTTCCAGCGTTCCCCGCGATTGCTCTTCAGATCGATGAACATTTGCCGGGTCGAGTTGTTGCCGGCGCGTACGTGACACAGTTCGATCAGGTTGCCACCGTTGTCGTACTGGTAGGTCTGGGTGTAGTTGAGGCGATTGTTCGGGTCGCCCGGTTGCGGCAGGCCGGGAATGTCCGGTGGCGGGGCGTCGTCGTAGCCGGTGGCGCTGGTCAACCGATAGAGCGAGTCGTAGGTGAAGTTGCGGTGGCCATCGATCAACTGATTGGCGAAGTAACGTGGTTGAAAGGCGTGGTCTTCGATGCGGGTGATATTGCCGACGGGATCGTAGAAATATTCGAGGTCTTGCAGCACTGCGCCGGTGTCTTTGCGACTGGACTGAGTGTGCAGACGACTGTCTGCCGGGTCGTACGTCCAGCGACTGAGGACAAGATTACCGGCCTGCTGCTCGATGATCTGGTCGGCGGCGTTGTACTGCGCATCAAGCAACACGGGCTGCCATTGGCTCTGGCCGCTGATCAACAGTTGTACCTGCCGAAGGTGCCCGGCCAGGCCGTAGCGCGAGCGTCGCCGATGGCCACCGGCGTCGGTCTGCTCGAGCAGCGCGCCGAGCGAGCTGAACACATGGTGAGTGGTGAACGGCTCACCGTCGTGGAACGTGCGGGTTTCCCGCAGCGGCTGGCCGGTCAGGGAATAACTGTCCGTGAGCAGCGAACCGGAACGGTCTTTCTGTTCCAGCAACTGGCCGCGACGGTTGTATCCGGCTTCGGCCGAGGCGTCGGCGTAAGTAAAAACGTCGACATCGGGTTGGCCATTTTCCTCGACCGCGACCACCCGCAGTTGCTCATCGAAGATCGTCTGCCAATGGCTACCGCGCTGATCCCAGCGCCGCAACGGCTCGCCGGCCAGACCCGGCAGGGTCAGGCGCCAGCCGGCGTCGACGCTGTCGGATTTCAATACCGTGCCGTCCAGGTTGTAAACCGTGGTCAGGCAGGGTGCCGACAAGCGCGGATCCCATTGCTCGACCAGACGCCCGGCGTAGTCATGCTGCCGACGGGTTACCAGCGCTACGGGGCTGTCGGCCGTCACACTGCGCAAGTACCCGACCTGCCGCACTGGCAAACCACGCGCATCGCTTACCGCCAGTGCAGGTGTACGGCGATGCACGTTGGCAATCATGGCTGCGATGCCTTGGTTGGCGATGACAGCTCGGCGGTGTCGTTGAAGTCTTCGCTGGTGTGATACCAAGGGTGGTACGTCTCTCGGGAAAAGTCGCCCTTGGCATTGACCATTCCGACCTGGCGGCCCTTGACGTCATAGCGAAGCTGATCGTGATGGCTCAGTGTGCGTAGGGACTGATCGTTGACGTAGGTATAGGTGTTGGCGAAAAACGCGCGGTACTGACGAACGGGCAAGCCTTTGTTGTTGTATTCGACCCGCTCGCTGATGCGCCAGCGCGGGTTGGCATCGACCACTTTGATCTGACCATCCTCGATAATCAGCGAGCCGTCGTCGTCCACGGCATACGCCTTGCCCGGGTCGACCAATTGCTGGGTTTGCAGAGCCCGGCCAAAACCGTCGACGCAGGCTTTGGTGATCTGGATCTGCGCCAGCGGATCGTCGGGGTAACGGTCGGCACTGAGGATCACGCTGTGCACTGGTTCGCGATGCACTGTTGCGATGGCGTCTTGCAGCGCCTGTTCATCAGGCGTCAAGGCGCCGCTGCGCCGGGTCAGTTGGCGGCGTGTACTGGCCCTGATGTGGCCGCTGGGCAGCAGATAACCCCGGGCAATCCATGTCGTAGTGGCGTGGGTGTGGTTGGCAATTTGCCCCATCCAGCTGAACAGATCCTTGCGCAGGGTACTCGCGGCTTTTTGCACGGCATCGGTCGGGTTGGCAATTGCCGTAGCCGGGCTCCGGTCCTGCGGAAGTTTGTATTCGCTCAGTGGCCTGAAACCCGCTTCCCTGTTGTTCTCTGAGCCATAAAAACTGGTGGCCAGGGGCTGATTGGAAGGTTCATACAACGCCTGATGAGTGTTCAGGTTGGCATCGATGATTTTCAGCGCTTGCAGCGCGTGGTAGTCGTACTCGATGCAGGTGGTACAGCCATCCGGCAGTTCCACGAGGGTGACAGCCAGCGCATACGCGTCGTATACGGCGTGAGTGAAGCCATGGCTGAGGGTTTCGCGATAGCGGCGCACCTTGTAGAAACCGTCGAGGCCGGCGTATTCGGCGCAGTTGTAATTTGCCGACCACAGATTGTGCTCGGCGCTGCCCGAGGAGTCCTCCCAGAACAGAAAAGGCATCGGCAGGTAACCGATCTTTTCCAGTTCGCCGCGTACGTCAAAATCCGCTAAAACGCTGTAAGCGTCCAGCGCGGTTTTGTCCAGTTGGGCCACTTCCATGGGGCCGGTCAATGCCTCGAATCCGGCAATGCCATCGTCCAGCAGCTTGCCATCGGTACTCACGTAACGCTGCACGGACTGAGTGGTCAGCACCCGTTCGGTATTCCAGTACGCCGAATCCTCATGTTCCATCAGGCATTCATAGGACACCTGCGCAGGTGTAAGCCCGGTGGGAAGTGTGCCATTGGACGACAAGACCAATGCATTGCCACGCTGTTGATAGGGCAAACCAAGACGCCAATGCTGCGGATCCTTGTCCAGATCGATGAACACAGAACGGCTTTCATTGAGGTAGAACGACCGTTGTGCCGGGTCATGGGCGTCGTACCACCACTGCTGTTGATCAAGATCGTCGAACGGTGGCGTATCGGTTTCGGTGAGCCGCCTGGCGTAGCTCACTGTGATTGAATGCGTCGGTTGGCCGTAAGTGTTGTAGCGCAGGACCACATCGTTGCGACACATGGGGTCATCGACGAAACCGTCGTACTGGTAGCTGATCCTTTCCACCACCAGCGGCAGCAAGACTGCGGCGGCATAGGCGCCTTGCTCGCGCACTTGACGCACCCGATAACGCATTTCTTCGACCGTATAAGGCGTGGTGATCCGCGGAACATCCTCGCCAGTATCGGCATAGGTCTCGATGCGCGTGACCGAGCCGACCAGTGCCCGGCAGATCTGGTAGCGAGTGTCGGCGTCAGAAGAATCCAGCTGTTCCTCGCAGTCGTCCGCCTCGTGATATCGGCTGAACAGCGTATCGCCCAGTGGCACCGAATGTGCGTCGTGATTGAAATAGTCGTCACGCGACCGGTTCATCGATTGCCCGGTATGAAACCAGGTGAAGACCCGCATCGGCTCGCTGAAGCCTTCTCCCTCATCGTTGCTGGCGCTCTCACTGTCGGTTTGCTGCAGCAAGCCGAAACCGCGGAACTCGCGCTCAACGCGGTCGTAAAAACCTTCGCACCAGGTGAAGCGCTGCGTCAGGCAGTTGCCAGTGATTTCATCCAGTTGCTGCTGCTTTTTGACCACTGCCACCGGAAACGGCAAGTGGCAAGCCGGAAAACGTCTAAGGCTGGGCAAGCGGCGTTTTTCATCCAGCCATTCCTGCGCCGAGCTGCGGTAGACCACGCTGGCACTGCAACCCATGTTGTTGTTACTGCTGGTCAACAGATACGGCTTGGCCGAAACGAAATCGTAGCGCCAATGCTGCGGCTGCATGTGCGTCACCGTCAGGATCAGACTGGCGCAACCGAGGCCCTGCAGATCGGCAAAACTCACTTGGCTGAAGCGGTCGTAACGTACGCCGTCGGGCCACGGCACGCTGATCGGTATTTGCTCCAGGCCGTTGCCGCCGCGATTCAGGTAGATCTCGAAGGATTCTGACATCAGATAAATCAGCGATGCGGCACCGGAACCGTCGAGATCGGCAAGGCGCACGCGGGATGAATCGAATTGCTCGTAGCTGAAAGGCAACTCGCTGATCTTGCGACCCTTGCCAAACCGGCCGTGGCCCAGGTTCGGCCAGCAGCGGATTTCGTCATGGCGTATCCGGCACAGCTCGGGCATATCGCTACCCAGCAGGTTGCCCAACAGCACCAGTTCTGTGCGCGAATTGCTGAACAGTGGCAAACGGTCGTCGTCGGGTTGGTGAAGCACCTCTTCAGGCGCGGCGAAGCCTTGTTCGCGCTCGTTGGCATACAACCGCACGGAGCTGGGCCCGATCAACGCCAGGCTACTCAAGCCGTCACCGCTCAAGTCGCCAAGTGTCGAGAGCGTGTTGAAAAACTCTGGTGGGAATTTGCCGAAGGGGACGAAGTCGGCAAACTCGCGTTGTTCTGTCAGGGTGCGAAAACCACTGATACCCGGTTGCGCGATGACCCAATCGAGCCGACCGTCACCGGTCAGGTCGGTCAGCAGTTGCTGGACCGGACGGTTGCGATCGGCGAGCGGAATCTTTTCCAGTGCGGTCCATGGCCCATAGCCGATTTCATCGGTGCCCTTGGTCGCACGCAATGGTTCGCGGTAGTACCAGGCCTGGTCATAACGGCAGAGGAAACCCGGCACACCTTCGCCATAAAGATCCACACACTGGTAAAAACCACCGTCCTCGATACTCGGCTGGACATCGGTTTCGAAGAAGCGCGCCGGGGTTTTATTGATGTCGAAGGGGGCATAGTCGAACTCGACCGGCGGCGTGTTTTCGACAATGCCGCTCGCATCGAATGCCTGATAGTGCGCCGCGCTGATCTGGCTGTAGGCCCACTGCGCGATATTTTGCGGTTGGTGATATTCCAACAGCAGGCGGCGTACCAGTTTCGGTTGCTCGGTTTTTTCCTTGGAGAACTGATGAAACAGCAACGCTTGCTGGCACAGTCTGCGCGTGCCCAGTTCAAAGCCCCGACCATGGGTTGAAAAACGGTCGGGGCGGACTGTCCAGGGTTTCAGGGTGTCACCGTCGTAAGCAGGAATATCGGTCAGTGATGTGCTGCGTTCGCCGTAATCGAACAGCAGATGAAAGTGCCAGTCCAGTTCGGTCGGATTGTCCGTGGTCCAGCTGTACAGATTGCTGTTGGCCGTGAAGTTGCCGTAGCACACGCGGCGCAGATAGCGCTGGGCGCGGTAGTCATGCAGCGGGTCGGGATCCTGATCATCGGCCTTGTACTCGAAACAGATGTGTTCACCACGTGCGTTCATGCTTTCGCACAGCAGCCAAGCGGCGATGCGTCCGGGAGCGTCGGGGTCGGCGACGCGTGTCGCTTCGGTCTTGCCGTAAAGGTGCAGTGAGCCGTCGGCGCCGTGTATCAGCCAGAAAACCGGTGGATCGGCTTCTCGGGTCTGCCGCTGCCAACGCTCGCGCAAGGCAAAGTCGCTTTCGATTTGCGGCCAGTAACGCACCACTCTGTACGGGCCGATGTCGACGCCGTTGTAGGTGTTTTCTTCACGGAATTTGATTTCACCGTTTTCATCCAGCTCCGGCATCCACACTTCGCCATCGGTACCAACGATCTCGTCGTGATCGGTATAACGTGGCACGCCTTTGTTGGTTCTGCGATTGATCTGACCCACGCCGGCCAGCTGCCAGGAAAGGCCGAATGGACCGTTGCCACTCTGACTGCTGTAACTCAGCGAGAACTTAGGATCCCAGCCCCGCCCGGCAGACGTCGGAATCGGCAACTCGAACGAGGCGGCTCCGGTCGGGCCCACAGCGCCCCAACTTTTGCCGATGGTGGCGATCGATGCGCTTTTGGCGATGGAGGGTGTGGTGATGCTCAATTCTTGCTGATCAGGCATGGTCGAATCCATTGCGCACGGGGTGGGCGTGAATGGGCTGACGCTAACAAGAAAGGCATTGAAATGAACCTGTCAGATCTGACAGGTGCGCAAGATCATTTTGTATGC
The DNA here is from genome assembly GCF_044743485.1 of Pseudomonas sp. NPDC087614. Lineage (NCBI taxonomy): Bacteria > Pseudomonadati > Pseudomonadota > Gammaproteobacteria > Pseudomonadales > Pseudomonadaceae > Pseudomonas > Pseudomonas sp. NPDC087614. Next base: position 19,399 of record NZ_JBIUWN010000072.1, read on the forward strand.
ATTGACGGAGTTTTTATCGCGTTCGGTTTGTTCAAACAAAAAACGGCCGGATCATCCATGGGATGAACCGGCCGTTTTCATGGAGGCGAAGCGCTTACTGCACTTCTACCGCCAGGCTTTGGCTGATCTTCTGTTGCCAGATCGCAGGACCGGTGATGTGCACCGACTCACCTTTGCTGTCCACCGCAACGGTGACCGGCATGTCCTTGACCTCGAACTCGTAGATCGCTTCCATGCCCAGTTCGGCAAACGCCAGCACTTTGGACTTTTTGATCGCTTGCGCCACCAGGTAAGCCGCGCCGCCGACCGCCATCAGGTACACGGCTTTGTTGTCCTTGATCGCCTCGATCGCGGTCGGGCCGCGTTCGGACTTGCCGATCATGCCCAGCAGACCGGTTTGCTCAAGGATCTGACGGGTGAACTTGTCCATCCGCGTCGCGGTGGTCGGGCCTGCCGGGCCCACCACTTCGTCACCGACCGGATCAACCGGGCCGACGTAGTAGATGAAGCGACCTTTCAGATCGACCGGCAGGGTTTCACCTTTGTTCAGCATCTCGACCATGCGCTTGTGCGCGGCGTCGCGACCGGTGAGCATTTTGCCGTTGAGCAGCACGGTTTCGCCCGGCTTCCAGCTCTGCACGTCTTCCGGAGTCAGCGTGTCGAGGTTGACGCGACGGGCCGACGGGCCGGCTTCCCAGACGATTTCCGGGTAGGCGTCCAGCGGTGGCGCTTCCAGCGAAGCCGGGCCGGAACCGTCGAGCACGAAGTGCGCGTGACGGGTGGCAGCGCAGTTCGGGATCATGCACACCGGCAGGGAGGCGGCGTGGGTCGGGTAGTCCATGATCTTCACGTCGAGCACGGTGGTCAGGCCGCCGAGGCCCTGGGCGCCGATGCCCAACTGGTTGACCTTCTCGAACAGTTCCAGACGCATTTCTTCGATGCGGTTCTGCGGGCCACGGGCCTTGAGTTCGTGGATGTCGATGGATTCCATCAACACTTCTTTAGCCATGACCGCGGCTTTCTCGGCGGTGCCGCCGATGCCGATGCCGAGCATGCCCGGTGGGCACCAGCCAGCGCCCATGGTCGGAACGGTCTTCAGGACCCAGTCGACGATCGAGTCGGACGGGTTGAGCATGGCCATTTTCGATTTGTTCTCGGAACCGCCGCCCTTGGCCGCCACGTCCACTTCCACGGTGTTACCCGGGACGATGGAGTAGTGAATCACGGCCGGGGTGTTGTCCTTGGTATTTTTACGAGCGCCCGCCGGGTCGGCGAGGATCGAGGCACGCAGGACGTTTTCCGGCAGGTTGTAGGCGCGGCGCACGCCTTCGTTGATCATGTCGTCCAGGCCCATGGTGGCGCCATCCCAGCGTACGTCCATGCCGACGCGCACGAACACGGTGACGATACCGGTGTCCTGGCAGATCGGGCGGTGGCCGGTGGCGCACATGCGGGAGTTGATCAGGATCTGCGCCATCGAATCACGGGCCGCTGGCGATTCTTCGCGCAGGTAGGCTTCGTGCATCGCCTGGATGAAATCCACGGGGTGGTAATAGGAAATGAACTGCAGGGCGTCGGCAACGCTCTGAATCAGGTCGTCTTGCTTGATCACGGTCATGAGTCGCGCTCCTCTAAAAGACGGGAACATTTTAATAGGGCAGCTTTGAGCTTCGAGCTTCGAGCGGCAAGTCAAAGGCAGTACGTGGACTGTTTGAGCTTGCGGCCTTGAGCTTGCAACTTGAAGCTGGCCCTTTGGGCCGGGCACGCCGGGGCTGCTGGCGCGACGCTAAAAAGGCGCGGCAGTATACCGCGCCTCGGTGGGGCATACACGCGCCGGGATTCATTCGTTGGTCGAATGGCTTGATGGGGGGGCGGGGGATTTCATTGGCAAATCGAGATCCTTGCCCCTCAGTCGGGCCCTGTCTCCCAGGGCGGTGAGGGGCTTTTGAGGCCACGCTTTTGACGCCAATTATCCGGCCCGAAAATCAATGGTCATTTATCGACTACGCCACTAAAGTGGCAGCCGGTCTGTAGGGTAGGACACTCGGTCAGCCTCCAAACGCACGGTGAGTCAACGATTGACCCATAACGCCATTCAACGTCTTTTGCTTAAACGCTTCGCCCTCGCTGCAGCCACCTATGGATTGGCTTTGCTGCTGCTGTGGCTGGCGTTTTTTACCGGTCATTTCGGCGAGTCCCTGCGTGCTGTGACCATCGGCAGTGTGCTGGTGGTGATCAGCCAAGCCACCTTGTTCGGCCTGTTCTGGAGCGGACGCAATATGCGTTTTGCCGACCCCAGCCTCACCGAAGCGCAAGTGCTGCTCGGGCTCGGCTGGCAGACGTGGCTGATCGCTCACCTGGACGAGGCCCGGGGCGCGTTTTTGGTGTTCTACGTGCTGATCCTGCTGTTCGGTCTGTTTCATCTGAGCCGACGGGCGTTCATCCGCTGTGCTCTGTTGGTGTTCTTCAGTTTCTGCGCGATTACCCTGTGGGACGGTTACCACTTCCGCCTGCCGGAGCCAGCGCTCGCCGTGCTGCAAGTGTGCATCCTGGCGATGGTGCTGGCGTGGCTGGTGATTTATGCGCGCTTTGTTCAGGTTTCGCGTCAACGCATACGCCAGCGCCGGTTTGCCTTGCAGGCACATCAGGACACCTTGCGCGGGATGATGCGCCAGCTCGAAGACCTGGTCGCCACCGACGAGTTGACCGGGCTGTTCAATCGTCGACACTTTTTGCGTCTGGCCTCGCGTGAACTGAATGCGATGGACAGCGAAGCGGTGCACGGCCTGGCGCTGATCGACCTCGACCATTTCAAGCGCATCAACGACCTGCACGGTCACGCCGCCGGCGATCAGGTGCTGCAGGCCTTTGCCGGTGTCGCCCAAGCGTGTCTGCGCGACGGCGACGTATTGGCGCGTTATGGTGGTGAGGAATTCGTGGTGTTGCTGCCCGACTGCGACGCCGAACGCCTGACCGCCTGCTGCGAGCGTCTGCGCGTGGCCTTTACCGACGTCGAATTGGTCGGCGTGAATGTGCGTGATCTCAGCCTCTCGGCCGGCATGACCCTGTTGACCTTGGGCGATGATCTGGATGACGCCTTGCAGCGCGCCGACCAGGCGCTCTATCGAGCCAAGCGTGACGGGCGCAATCGCTGTGCGGCAGCCTGGGAGAACGTAGATGCCTGAGCTTCGTGTGGGTCAGCAGAACTGGTCGGTAGCGGCGGGTAGCAACCTGCTCGATGCCCTCAATCAGAACGGCGTGGCGGTGCCATATAGCTGCCGCGCCGGCCGTTGTCATGCCTGCCTGGTGCAGTGCGTGCAAGGCCTGCCGGCCGACAATCGCCCGGATGCCTTGAGTGCCGAACAGCGCCAGCAGGGTTGGCGGCTGGCTTGTCAGTGCCAGGTTGTCGAAGACTTGCAGGTGCACACCTTCGATCCGGCGACGGACGGACGCCCGGCAGTTGTCGAGGCGCTGGACTGGCTGAGCGACAGCGTTCTGCGTTTGCGCCTGAGTCCGCAGCGCCCGCTGCGCTATAGCGCCGGGCAACATCTGGTGTTGTGGATCAATCACATCGCACGTCCGTATTCGCTGGCCAGCCTGCCGGAAGAAGACCGTTTTCTGGAGTTTCACCTCGATTGCCGCCAGCCCGGGGAGTTCAGCGACGCGGCACGTTGTCTGCAGATCGGCGACCCGATCCGCCTCGGCGAACTGCGCGGTGGTACGTTGCAATACGACGCCGACTGGCATACCCGACCGTTGTGGCTGCTGGCGGCGGGTACAGGCCTCGGCCCGTTGTTCGGTGTCTTGCGTGAAGCGCTGCGTCAGGATCACCAGGGCGCCATCCGCGTCATTCACCTGGCCCATGACGCCAGTGAGCATTATCTGGCCAAACCCCTTGGCGCACTGGCCACCCAGCGTGAAAACCTGACCGTCGAGCTATGGACGGCGGCCGAGGCGCCCGCCGCTTTGGCGCAACTGCGCCTTGTTTCCCGGCAAACCCTGGCCTTAGTCTGCGGCTCGACGGCCAGTGTCGACGCCTTCGCCCGGCGTCTGTACCTGGCCGGATTGCCGCGCAATCAACTGCTGGCCGACGTATTCTTCAGCCGTGGTTGAGCGCTGATCCATCAGACGTGAGACACGCCATGACCGAAGCCATCCTGCTGGAACGCGAGCGCGGTTTACTGACCCTGCGCCTCAATCGCCCGGACAAGAAAAACGCCCTGACCCGCGCCATGTACAGCCGTCTCGCCGAGGCGTTGAAGCAGGCCGACAGTGATCCTGAAATCAACGCCGTACTGATCACCGGCAGCAGCGAATGCTTTACGGCCGGCAATGACATCGCCGACTTCATCCAGCAACCGCCCAGTGACCTCGACAGCCCGGTGTTCCACTTCATGCAGGGCCTGCTCGAATGCCGAAAACCGGTGATCGCCGCTGTGGCCGGCGCAGCGGTGGGCATCGGCACCACGCTGTTGCTGCATTGTGATCTGGTCTATGTCAGTCGCGATGCACGGTTGTGCATGCCATTCGTCAACCTTGGGTTATGCCCCGAGTTCGGCTCCAGCCTGATCCTGCCGCGCTTGCTTGGCCAGGCCAAAGCAGCAGAGTTGTTGTTGCTCGGTGAAGGTTTCAGCGGTGAGCAGGCCGCGGCCTGGGGCATTGCCAGCGAAGCGTTGGGCAGCGGCGAAGCGGCATTGGCCAAGGCGCGGGAGATGGCGCTGCGCTTCGACGAATTACCGCCCGAAGCGGTGCGCATCAGCAAACAATTGATGAAAGCGCCGGATCGCGAGCAGATCAGCCAAGTGATCGAAGAGGAAGGCGCACTGTTTACTCAGCGGTTGCGCTCACCCGAAGCGCTGGCGGCGTTGACCGGGTTTATCAAGCGGCATTGAATTTTCGCTGACGGTAGCGGCCTTTCGGGAGCAAGCGTCCTCCCCAATCTGAAATTCATTCCCCTGTAGTGAGCAGGCTCGCGATTGCATTTGATCAGTCAAAACCCCTCTGGGATCAGAAAGACAAAAGCCCCACCATTCACATGACGGGGCGACATTGAATTGCAGACAGACTGTGTGTCGGCTTCAACTCTTCCCGTGGAAACGAAGGATCACGCCCTGAGTCACCGACGTTGACAGAAAGCCCGCGATCACGATTTTTCCAGCGATCCTTCAGGCAACAAGCGGCCCAATATGTAGTGCCCTCCGGAATCATGAAAAGCATCGCCAGTAAAATAAAGGCGTTCCAGTGTCGAAGGGGATTGCGCTGTAACGTCTAAAAGTGTGGTTTGCGACCGCAGGTTAGGGATGTTCAGGTGCCAAATGCCTTTCTCACCAAAACTTTCATCCAGTGAACCGGCTTGTCGGACTGATGGGCTTGGAGTGGCCATGTAACGCTCCTTGAATGGATTGTTTTCGGCTTTAGTAGCTCCCCATCATCCTGCCGGGTCTACTGGCAGGTCTGACAGTTGACACTGGTTTGTTCGTTGTGCGTGCCGCGCCTCACGGTCAAGGGGCGCTGCCTTTCGAGCGCCGCATGCAGGATGTAAAAGCCCCGTCATTCATCGGCCGGGGCTTTTGCTTTCTGCTCGCTTGAAGTGACAATCAGCCAAGTCCGTGCAAGCGCAGTACCTGACCTTGAAACTGCGGGGTAGTCCCGGTTCCTGCCACTACGATCTTTCCATCCTTCTGTAGCGTGACAGCGTAGAAAGTTGTTCTGCCGCCAACGTCCGTACCCATCCAACCGATGCCCGCGAATGTTGTATCAAACGAACCGTCACTGAGTATTCTTGCGACGACGGCTGGCGCTGTTTCATCCAGTTGCTTGCCTATCAAAACGATCTTGCCATCCGGTTGCATGAGTCCGCCGGCCCAGTAGGTGGGCTCATTATTCAATCGGGTGAGCAAGGGTTGACCTCGATTGAACTGGAGATTGGCGCTGCCATCCGGTTCCAGACCGATCAAGAGACCTTGGGGCGTTTCGGTTCTGCCGATGCCCAGCAGACGGTTGTTCGGTTGTTGAATAATGGCCACCAGTCTGGCGGACTCCGACACTGGCACAATGACAAACCCGCCATTGCCAAAGCCTTGATCGAGGCTGCCGTTGAGTCCGTAGCGCGCGAACAGAGGCGCCGACGTGCCTGAGCGTGGCGCCAGTTGGCCGCAGACGACAATGTTGCCGTCCTGATCGATCAAACCGCCATGCACTTTGACGTCAGCAGGATCGGCACCCGGATAAATGACCTGGACATACCCCTTGTCATTGAAAGAAGTGTCCAGCGAACCATCGTTGTTGAGCTGGAAAATAAAGGCGCGGGTGTCCGCCAGATGAGTGATGACGTAAGAATTTACGATCAGGATTTTTCCATTGTCGAGGGGCAAGACGTTTGCCGGCACGCTCTGATCTTTACCTCCCCCCACGTCTATGAGCATCAGGGCATTGAGCTCTTGAGGTCGCGGAAGTACGACATGCCCCGCCATTCCAAATTCGACGTCCAGCGTTCCGTCGGGCAGGTATCGGGCCAATGCCGGATCACGTGCGCCTCCTACAGACCCGGTCACGAGAATTTTGCCGTCACTGAGAACGCTCACGGCGTTCCCCCGGGACTCGTTTGTTCCGGCAAAAAAACCGGTCACGACGCCATTCGTGCCAAAGCGGTTGTCCAGCGTTCCGTCAGCCAGCAAGCGCCCCAGCAGGTAGGGCGAATGGGTGACGCCACGTCGTATCTGACCGGTGAAATACAGGTGCTCCGGGGCTGTGGTGACGCCGAGGATGGTTGTTTCAGAGCCCAATTGCGCGAGGTCGAGACGAAAAATACCTGCATCTGCAAAACTTTCATCAAGCGACCCTGCGGCCTGCACAGATCGATCTGAGTGGTTCATGTGGCTGTCCTTGAGTATGGGGGCGACTCAAGTAGCTACCCCTCACCATCCCCCGTCTACTGTCAGGTCTGACAGTAGACGGGGGATGTCACTCTGTGATTTACGCTTGCTGTGTCAGCGATGAGGCCGGCACAGGCGCCACACCTGCCTGACCCGGACGCAAAAAGTCCCGCCATTCAAATGGCGGGGCTTATTTTTCAGAAAGTCAGGTGGACCCATATCCTGACGCCATCGATACCCATGGTTGAAGAGGTTGTCAGAGGAGATTGCATACCTTCAACCAAGCAGGCCGCGCATGATTTTGATGTTCGTATCGGTTGTCCAACTGAAAAACAGTACGTTGTCAGGCATGAACGCGATGGCGGGTGATGAGCCCGTGGTCTGCGGGAAACGCAGGGAGCCGGTGCCTTTGCCGAATGAGCTGTCGAGTGTGCCGTCACTGATCAAGCGAGCGATCACAACGTTCCGTGTGGCCTCCATCGGCAAGTCTGCTCTCCCTGCCACGAGAAGTTTTCCGTCGCTCTGCGCTGTGCCCGCAAGCCACCCGGTTTCTGCATAGTCGAGCACTGTCTTGAGCGGTTGTGTGCGGTTGAACTGAATATTGGCTTTGCCGTTTGGCTCTCGACTGATCAGCAATCCTTTTCTGACGCTTGCAGAAGCTTCACCGATGGCAAAAACGCGTTGATTGGGCTGCAAGGCCAATTGATGAATTGCAAAGTATTCCTTTTTTTTACCAGCGCTCAGATAACCCGTTTTGTTGAAAATCTTGTCCGGCGAGCCATCGCTGTTCAGCACAGTGATGACGCCGAATGGGCTGTCCAGGTTCTGCAGCAAAAGGATTTTGCCATCGGGCATTACTGATGCCTGAGCCTGATCGTTATTGGGTTGACGGTCAGTTGCAGGTGTTGATGCGCAGCGGGTGGCCGGTAGATCGACGATGACTAAACCATTGTTGCCGAAGGTAGCGTCCGCAGTACCGTTCAGCGCCATCCGATACAGTGCTTTTTCGATGGGGTGCCGCTGGCTCTCATCTGTTTGGCTTCAGGAAGGCAAGGCCTTCTTTCGTTCTTGATGGGATGCAGGCATCGACCTTGGCAGGCTCCTTACTGTAAGACCTGACAGTTGACGCATGAATAATTGCAGTGTCGGCCTTTACAGGGGCGAAAAAAAACCGCCATTCACATGGCGGTTTTTTTCAGCATCCGGTCACTCAGACCTGCGGGTCGCCCACGTGCAGGATCTTCATGCCGTTGGTGCCGCCGGTGGTGTGGTAGCTGTCGCCCTTGGTCAGGATGACCCAGTCGCCTTTTTCCACAACGCCGCGTTTGACCAGTTCGTCGATGGCCTTCTGGCTGACTTCGTGCGGTTCCAGCGAGGCTGGGTCGAACGGAATCGTGTACACGCCACGGAACATCGCCGCACGCGCCTGAGTCTCGCGGTGTGGCGAGTAGGCGTAGATCGGCACCGAAGAACGGATACGCGACATGATCAGCGGGGTGTAGCCACTTTCGGTCAGCGCGATGATCGCTTTGACGCCCGGGAAATGGTTGGCGGTGTACATGGTCGCCAGCGCAATGCTTTCGTCGCAGCGGGTGAATTCCTTGCCGATGCGGTGGCTGGAGGTTTTACCGGTCGGGTGCTTCTCAGCGCCGACGCAAATGCGCGCCATCGCTTGCACGGCTTCCAGCGGGTACAGGCCAGCGGCGGATTCGGCCGAAAGCATCACGGCGTCGGTGTAGTCGAGCACGGCGTTGGCCACGTCGGACACTTCGGCGCGGGTCGGCATCGGGTTCTGGATCATCGACTCCATCATCTGGGTCGCCACGATCACAGCCTTGTTGTGGCGGCGTGCGTGCAGAATGATTTTCTTCTGAATGCCCACCAGTTCGGCGTCGCCGATTTCCACACCGAGGTCACCACGGGCAACCATCACCGCGTCGGAGGCCTTGATCAGGC
>NZ_JBIUWN010000073.1:0-7049 GCF_044743485.1 Pseudomonas sp. NPDC087614
AGGCAGTTTGCACTCACGTTGAGGTCGGCAATTATGCAGATTGCGAAAAATATTTCAACCTGCTTTTATGATTGTTTTGCCCAAGGAGCACCCGATGGACTATCGCCAGCTAGGCCGTACCGACCTGAACGTGAGTGCAATCTGCCTCGGCACTATGACCTGGGGCGAGCAAAACACCGAAGCTGAAGCCTTCGCCCAGATCGAACGGGCCAAGGAAGCCGGGATCAACTTCATCGACACCGCCGAGATGTATCCGGTGCCGCCGAAAGCCGACACCTACGCCACCACCGAGCGTTACATCGGCAATTACTTCAAAAGTCGCGGCGATCGTGCCGACTGGATCCTCGCCAGCAAAATCGCCGGCCCAGGCAACACCATCGACTACATCCGCGACAAAAACCTGCGCCACAACCGTCAGCACATCACCGCAGCGGTCGACGCCAGCCTCAAGCGCCTGCAGACCGATTACATCGATTTGTATCAACTGCACTGGCCAGAGCGCAGCACCAACTTTTTCGGACAACTGGGCTACAAACACAAGATCGAAGCCAACCTGACACCTCTGGAGGACACCCTCGAAGCACTCGACGAACAGGTAAAGGCTGGCAAAATCCGCCACATCGGCCTGTCCAACGAAACCCCTTGGGGCACGATGCGTTTTCTGGCGCTGGCCCAAGCCCGTGGCTGGCCGCGCGCGGTGTCGATCCAGAATCCGTACAACCTGCTCAACCGCAGCTTTGAAGTTGGCCTGGCGGAAATCGCCATCCGCGAACAGTGCGGCTTGCTCGCCTATTCGCCGCTGGCGTTCGGCTTTTTGTCGGGCAAGTACGAAGGTGGTGCACGTCCGCCAAAAGGCCGTCTGAGCCTTTACAGCCGCTTCAGCCGCTATTTCAACGCGCAATCGGAGGCCGCGTGCACCCGTTACGTGGCGCTGGCCCGCGAACACGGCCTGGACCCGGCGCAAATGGCTTTGGCGTTCGTGACCCAGCAGCCGTTCGTCACCAGCAACATCATTGGTGCGACGACACTTGAGCAACTGGACAGCAACATCGCCAGTTTTGATCTGAAGCTTTCAGATGAAGTGCTGGAGGGGATTGAGGCGATTCATAAGGATCACCCCAACCCTGCGCCGTGATCGCGAGATAAACCGTCTTAGCGAGCAACCCCGCCCCCACGATCACCGAACCTGTGGGAGCGGGCTTGCCGAAGACGCCAGTCAAGTCAACGCAAGACTCAAAGCGACCGCGCAATGATCTCTTTCATGATTTCGTTGGTGCCGGCATAAATCCGCTGCACCCGCGCATCCGCCCAGGCCCGGGCCACCGGGTATTCCCACATGAAGCCGTAGCCGCCATGCAGTTGCACGCACTCGTCGAGCACCTTGCATTGAAGGTCGGTGCCCCAGTATTTCGCCATCGCTGCCGTCGGCACGTCGAGTTTGCCTTGCAGATGCAGCTCCAGACACTTATCGACGAACACCCGTCCGATCTGAATCTGCGTGGCCATTTCCGCCAGTTTGAATCGAGTGTTCTGGAAGTCGGCAATCGCCTTGCCGAACGCCTTGCGATCACGGGTGTAATCGAGCGTCCATTGCAGCGCTGCTTCGGCCGAGGCCAAGCCACCGATGGCTACCGTCAGACGCTCCTGAGGCAACTCCTGCATCAGATAGGCAAATCCCGCCCCGGCCTGACCCAGCAGGTTTTCCCTGGGCACGCGTACGTCCTGGAAGAACAATTCCGACGTGTCCTGCGCCTTCATCCCGACTTTCTCCAGGCGCTTGCCTTTATCGAAACCTGGCGTGTTCGCCTCGACCAGAAACAGGCTGGTGCCTTTAGCGCCGGCTTTCGGATCGGTCTTGGCGACGACGATGACCAGATCGGCGAGAAAACCATTGGTGATGAAGGTCTTGGAGCCGTTGATCACATACTCGTCACCGTCGAGCACGGCCGTAGTCTTGACCCCTTGCAGGTCGGAACCGGCGCCAGGCTCGGTCATGGCGATAGCCGTAACCATCTCACCCGACACCAGTTTCGGCAGGTACTTGTGCTTCAGCGCTTCGCTGCCGTAATGCAGGATGTACGGCGCGACGATGTCCGAATGCAGCGAGAAACCGATCCCGGTCAGGCCCAGCCTACCGACCTCTTCGATCACCACGGTGCTGTAAAGAAAGTCCGCTCCCAGGCCGCCGTATTCTTCCGGCAGGTGCGAGCAGAGCATCCCCGCCTCCCCTGCCTTGTTCCATAGTTTGCGGTCGATATAGCCCTGTTTCTCCCACTGCGCATGAAACGGCACCGCCTCTTTTTCGAGGAATGTTCGTACGCTGTCGCGGAACAATTCGTGCTCGGAACTGAACAAGGTTCTGGGAATCATGCGGCACCTTTCTTTGTTATTGGAGGGATACACCCTTCAGAGACTAAGCCTCCCCTCCGACACAGGACACTGGACACATCCGACAAAAAATAAGACGATCCAGCCGTCTGGTGACCACTTTCCCTTATAAAAACAAAACAAAAGTTGAATTATGTCTAAGCAAGTCTCCACGCCCTTACGGCGCGTCAGCATCCTGGCGATCGACCAGGTTTTCGCCTTCACCCTCATGCAAGCCAAGGATTTTTTCCATGTGGCCAGCCTGCGCTACGGCAAACAATTGGGCCACGGCCTGACACCGGCGTTTGAAACACGCCTGGTCAGCCCTGATGGCCAACCGGTGAAAAGCTTTAGCAATGTAGTCATGCCGGTGGATGGCGGTCTCGAAAACACCGATATCATCATCCTCCCGGCGTTCTGGGACGATTTCGATACGCTGTGCAGCCGTTACCCGCAAATCCTGCCTTGGTTGCGCGAACAACACGCTCGCGGCGCCGTGCTATGCGCCGAGGCCACAGGCGTGTTCTGGCTGGCCGAGGCGGGGCTGCTCAATGGCAAGGAAGCAACCACTTACTGGCGCTTCTTCAACGCCTTCGCCGAGCGCTTCCCGCAGGTTCACCTCAATCAGGACAAGCACCTGACTGATGCCGACAATCTCTATTGCGCCGGCGGCACCACGTCGGCCTGCGATCTCTACATCTATCTGATCGAGCGCTTCTGCGGCGCCAACGTGGCGCAGGCTGTGGCCCGCGACATTCTTTACGAGGTGCAGCGTAACTATTCGCCAGGGCGCATCGGTTTCGGCGGGCAGAAGCTGCATCAGGACGTGATCATTCTGCAGATTCAGCACTGGCTCGAAGAACACTTCGCCGACAAATTCCGCTTCGAAGACGTGGCCCGCGAACACGGCATGAGCATCCGCAACTTCATGCGCCGCTTCCAGACCGCCACCGGTGACAAACCGCTGCATTACCTGCAACGGCTGCGCATCGAAACGGCCAAGGGGTTGCTGTCGGGCAGCCGCAAGAGCATCAAGACCATCAGTTATGAAGTCGGCTATGACGATGCGAGCTTCTTTGCGCGACTGTTCCGCCAGCACACCGAACTGTCGCCAAACCAGTATCGGCAGCAGTTTCAGCAGGCTGCCTAACCCCCGAAGCATACAGAGATCCCCTGTGGTAGCGGGCTTGCTCGCGAAGGCGGCGCATCTGCCGACATCGATGTTGAATGACACACCGCTTTCGCGAGCAAGCCCGCTCCCACAGGGGGATTGCGGTGAATCCGAGGAATTTTCAAGACATAAAAAAGGGCCTGCATTCGCAGGCTCTTTTTTATTTGCCGAATCGGTTCAAGGCTTGTGCGCCCGAGCCAGGAATTCGTGGGATTGCATCTCCAGCAAACGGCTCAGCGTGCGCTGGAACTCGAAGTTCAGACGTCCGCCGGTGTACAGATCTTTCAACTCGACTTCGGCAGAAATGATCAGCTTCACGTTGCGGTCGTAGAACTCGTCGACCATGTTGATGAAGCGTCGAGCGATGTCATCGGTGGTGACGCTCATCTGCTCGACACCGCTGAGCAGCACGGCATGGAAGATCTTGCCCAGTTCGATGTAATCGTTCTGGCTGCGCGGGCCGTCGCACAGTTCGCGGAAGTCGAACCAGGCCACGTCGTCACAGGTACGCAACGCGCGAATTTCACGATTTTCGATGATCAACACATCGTTCTCGACCGCAGCGGTGCATTCCGGCGTCAGTGCCTTGAAGCTTTTGCGCAGGCTTTCGTGAGCGGCTTCGTCGAGCGGATAGTGGAACAGCTCCGCTTGTTCGAGGTGACGCAGACGGTAGTCGACGCCGCTGTCGACGTTGACGATCTCGGTGTTCTGCTTGATCAGCGCGATGGCTGGCAAGAAGCGCGCACGTTGCAGACCGTCTTTATACAGACCGTCCGGGACGATGTTTGAAGTCGCGACCAGGGTCACACCATTCTTGAACAGCTCTTCCATCAGCGTGCCGAGGATCATGGCGTCAGTGATATCGGAGACAAAGAACTCATCGAAGCAGATGACCCGCGATTCAGTCGAAAAACGCTTGGCGATGAGGGTCAGCGGGTTTTTCTCACCGCCGAGGGTCTTCATCTCTTCATGCACACGCTTCATGAAACGGTGGAAGTGAGTGCGGGTCTTTTCCTTGAACGGCAGCGCTTCGAAGAAGGTGTCGACCAGGTAAGTCTTGCCGCGGCCCACGCCGCCCCAGAAGTACAGCCCCTTGACCGGCGCCTGATCCTTTTTGCCAAACAGTTTGCTCAGCAGCCCCGGTTTGTTCTGATCGGCGGCGATCAGGTCCTCGTACAGGCGTTGCAAATGACGCACAGCAGTTTCCTGCGCGGCGTCATGGAAGAAGTCCGGGCGTTTCAGATCAGCTTGGTATCGTTCTAGGGGCGTCATAATTCGTTAGCAAGGCAACAAAAACGGGCCGTCACTGTAGCGACGGCCCTTGAGAATGGCAATCAGCCCTTGGTCGGGCCGCGCCGCTGATTATTCCTGAACCGGTGTCAGAGCGATGCGCAGGGCCTCGATGGCCGCATCCCGCGCTGCACTGTCAGCGAATGCCGGACTGTCGCCAACGCACTCGCCTTCCAGCCACACGCTGAAGCTCTGGTCTTCGCTGCGCACGTCCAAAGGCTGGCCGGATTGCAGTTGCTTGGTCACCTGGCCTGCGGTTTTGCCGTCGGCGAAGTTGCGCGACAGCAGCAGTTGCTCACCATCGGCGGCCAGCAGACGGAAACGGAAGCTACCGTCGTCTTCACGGAAGCTGACGAATCGTGCGGCTTTCGCCACTTTCTTCTTGGTGGTCGCTGCGACTTGAACCTGATTGACGAAAGAACGCAGGCCGACGGCCTCACGCAGTTCGTTGAGGAACGGCGTGGCCACGGCACGGGCCTTTTTCGCGCCGATCTGCAGGATGTCTTCCAGATCTGCTGGACGCTCGATCAACTGGTGATACTTGTCGCGAGCCTCGCCCAGTTCGTTGTCGAGCAACTGGAACAGACGGTTCTTCGCCTCGCCCCAACCCAGGCCGCCCAACAGTTCGCTGCGGAATTCGTCGGATTGCGCCGGCGTGGCGAAGGCCTGGAACAGGGTGAACAGGTGCGAGTTGTCCGGATCTTTGGCTTCGCCCGGCGCGCGGGAGTCGGTGACGATCCGCGAGATCGCGTCCTTCATCTCTTTGGCGCTGGAGAACAACGGGATGGTGTTGTCGTAGCTCTTCGACATCTTGCGCCCGTCGAGGCCTGGCAACGTTGCCACGCTTTCCTCGATCAGCGCTTCGGGCATGGTGAAAAACTCTTTGCCCTGACCAAACAAATGGTTGAAGCGCTGGCCGATGTCGCGCGCCATTTCCACATGCTGGATCTGGTCGCGACCGACCGGCACCTTGTGCGCGTTGAACATCAGGATGTCCGCCGCCATCAGCACCGGATAGCTGTAGAGGCCCATGGTGATACCGGCATCCGGGTCTTCACCGGTTTCAACGTTCTTGTCCACCGACGCCTTGTAGGCATGGGCGCGGTTAAGCAGGCCCTTGGCGGCAACGCAGGTCAGCAGCCAGGTCAGCTCGGGGATTTCCGGGATGTCGGACTGGCGGTAGAAGGTCACGCGGTCGACATCGAGGCCACCGGCCAGCCAGGTCGCGGCGATTTCCAGACGCGAGCGCTGGATGCGCAGCGGGTCATCGCATTTGATCAGGGCGTGGTAGTCGGCCAGAAAGTAGAACGAATCGGCATTGCTGTCGCGACTGGCAAGGATCGCCGGGCGGATGGCGCCGGCGTAGTTGCCCAGGTGCGGCGTGCCGGTAGTGGTGATGCCGGTGAGGATACGGGTACGGTTCGTCATGGGTAATCGCTTGTCAGACTGCAATCAATTCGAGAGACGCGGCAGGATCAGATCCTTGAGATCGGTCAACTTGCCATGAAAAAAGTGTCCGCATTCTGCCACTTTCAGCAGCTCATGGGGGCGCTGGAGTTTGTCGGACCAGTCGTAGACCAGTTGCGGATCGATCACTTCGTCGGTTTCCGGCTGGATCACCGTCAGCTCGCCGTGCTGTGGCAGTTGATCCTGATCACCCAGACGCATCACCGCCGGCGCGACCATGAACAGGTGCTTGAGCGGCACGCCCTGCGCTTCAAGACGCCCGCCGAGACTTGCTGCAACAAATCCACCAAAGGAGAAACCGAACAGGGTCAACGGCAGATCCGGGTGTTTTTCCCTCAGCCATGCCGCCGCAGCCTGGGCATCATCGACTTCGCCAGTGCCCATGTCGTGCGCGCCTTCGCTGGCGCCGACGCCGCGATAGTTGAAACGCAAGGTGATCAGGCCCGCATCGCGCGCGGTGCGCTGCAGGGTCGAGACGACCTTGTTGAGCATGGTGCCGCCCTGCACCGGGTTAGGATGGCAGATCAGCGCGATACCGCGCGGCTGCTCGTTATCCAGATACAGAGACTCAAGTTGGCCGATTGGGCCATCAATCACTACGGGGGTTTCACGCATCAGCAAGGAAGGAACTCCGTGACCTCGAGTCGGGTCGACTCGTCTAGCAAATTGTCTGTGCCAATCTATTGCGAGTGAATCGCGGTATACAGCGCAGGTTCACTCGCAATAGATTGGCACAGACAATTTGCTAGACGAG
>NZ_JBIUWN010000073.1:7059-27941 GCF_044743485.1 Pseudomonas sp. NPDC087614
ACCGCGCAGGGTCGAGCCGTTAACGAACCGCACCGCCGTTTATTGAGGAAGGACTCGTGGAACACTCGCTCTTAGTTTGGTTGTTACCGACTCTTGCCCTGGTTGTGGGTGTCGCCATTGGATTCCTGATCGCGCGCGTTGCGCCGAACGCCGCGCCGAGCCGTACGCAGCGTCAACTGGATGATATCCAGGAGCGTTTCGACAGTTATCAAAACGAAGTGGTCACCCACTTCAACAGCACTGCGATGCTGGTCAAGAAGCTGACCCAGAGCTATCAGGAAGTGCAGGATCATCTCGCCGAGGGTGCCAACCGTCTGGCCCTGGACGAGCAGACCCGCCAACGCCTGATCGCCGCCCTGCACGCCGATGCGACGCAGGCACCGCGCGAACGCCTGACGCCACCGCGCGATCAGGAGCCTCCACGCGACTACGCACCGAAGACCCCAAACTCGCCGGGCATGCTCGATGAGCAATATGGCCTGAAGAAGTAATTGGGTTTCGCGCCCAACAAAAAGCCCCCGGACAATGCTGTTGTCCGAGGGCTTTTTTGTATCTGCTGATTTTGCGGTGACAACACCGGCCTCTTCGCGGGCTTGCCCGCGAAGAGGCCGGCACAGACCACACAAAAAATACCCGATCACCAGCCAGGACCGGGCATTTTTTCACTCAAGCGATCAGTTACGGATATTGCTGAACCGTGCCCTGCTGCTGACCACCATACTGCTGCCCCGGAATCGCTTTCAGGTTGACTTCAACCCGACGGTTCTGCGCCCGGCCATTGACGTCACCGTTGCTGGCAATCGGGTTATCCGGACCGGCGCCACGGGCCGACAGGTTGGCACCGCTGACACCTTGCGAGGTCAGATAGGTCGCCACGCTCTGCGCACGACGCTGGGACAGGTCCATGTTGTGCTGGCGGCTGCCGGTGCTGTCGGTGTAGCCGACGATTTCGATCTGGTTCTGGTTGAACTCTTTCAGCGAGTTGGCCAGATTGTTCAGCGGTTGGTAGAAGCTGGACGCGATGTTCGCCGAATCGGTGGCGAACGTGATGTTGCCCGGCATGATCAGCTTGATCTGATCGCCCTGACGCTGCACCTCAACGCCAGTGTTGGCCATGCTGGCGCGTAGTTTCGCTTCCTGCTTGTCAGCGTAGTAACCGTAACCGGCCGCCGAAGCCCCCACTACCGCTGCACCGATCAAGGCGCCCTTGCCACGGTTGTTGTGGTCGATGGCCGCACCGGCCAATGCACCGGCAAGTGCCCCGAGACCACCATACTTGGCGGTTTTGCTCATGCCTTGGGAGCCACCGTCGGCCTGGCCCTGATTGTCATAGGGGTTAGGCGAAGCACAGCCGGACAGCAAGGCCACGGCCGTGGCGACAATAATCAAACGACGCTTGGTGAACATGAAGAGCTCCTACGTTTCTGCATTCTATGGTGCAGCGGCCGTTTGGCAATGAACCTCTGCGGGCGTTTGATCATGACTATGCGTAAAAATTCCGCCGCACACCCATTACAAATTATTTACGCCCGCACGAAAGGATTTTCACGCATTTCATCACCCAGACGCGTATCCGGACCATGCCCGGTAACGACCGTCGCGTCTTCATCCAGTGTGTAAAGCCGCTGCTTGATCGATCGCACGATGGTCGCCTGATCGCCGCCCCACAAATCCGTGCGCCCTACGCCGCGACGAAACAACGTGTCACCGGCAATTAACAGCTTAGCCTCGGAAAACCAAAAGCTCATGGAGCCGGGTGTATGACCCGGCGTGTGCAACGCCACGCCGCAGCCGCAGGCGAGTTCTTCATCGTCACTCAGCCAGCGATCCGGTGAGGGTACGGGGGTGTAAGGCACGCCGAACATCTGGCATTGCATCTCCAGGTTGTCCCACAGGAACTGGTCTTCCTTGTGCAGGTGCAGGGTCGCACCGGTTTTCTCCTTCATCTGGCCAGAGGCGAGGAAGTGATCGAGATGGGCGTGGGTGTGGATGATGCTGACGACCTTGAGGCCCAGCGCGTCGAGGCGCGCCATGATCAGGTCAGGGTTGCCGCCGGGGTCGACAACGATGGCTTTTTTGGTGATTGGGTCGCCGATGATGGTGCAATTGCACTGGAGCGGACCGACGGGGAAGGTTTCGCGGATGAGCACTGCGGTTGAAACCGTCATGGGGGATATCCTGAAAAATTTTCATCAGCGGTCGAAACCGTTTGTTCCGGGATTTTACCGTCGTTAAATCATTAACCCCAACTCCTTCGCCCGCGCCACCGCCTGCGTACGCCGCTCCACACCCAACTTGCTGTTGATATGGCTGGCGTGGGTTTTCACTGTATGTAGCGAGATGAACAATTGCTCGCTGATTTGCTGGTTCGAACAGCCTTGGGCAATCAGGCGTAAAACGGCGAGCTCCCTGCTACTGAGTTGTTCCGCAACGCCGGACTCGGCGACTGGACGAGCCGCTACAGGCGGAAAATGCTCCAGCAATTGCTGCCCAGGCAAGGTCGCAGAGGCCTGCAAATGCCCTCGTAGCCAGTCCGCGTGTTCCTTCACCAAGCTATCGAACGGCTGCAGCACGCCCCCCGCCGCCGCTTCCAGCGCCTGATTCAATGCCTTGCGCGCTTCCGGCTCTCGCCCACCCGCCAGCAGCAACGCAACCTTTTGGGTCAACGCCATCACGCTGAGCAACTGACGACCGGTTTGCTGACCATTTTCATGCAGCACGTTCAAGCGCCCTTCGGCGAGCATCGGCTGCCCTTTAATCACATCGAGCAGCGCCTGTTGCAACTCAACATGCAACGGCAACTGTGGATGAAATTCCGGCGGAGCCGCGGCGCGTTCGCCCGTGTACGTCTGGCCCAGTCGCGTCAGCCAGGCTTCAGCCAGATCAGTACGACCCTGCGCCAGCCAGAGTTCACATTTGACCAGCGTGATCATCGCCAGATAGTAGATGGGCGGTACGTCCCAGATGTGCATCAGGCGTTCGGCTTCGGCGAGTTCGGCAAAGGCTTTGGCGAATTCGCCGCTCGCGCCGTCCAGGCGTGCAATCACGCAGTGACCGATCAACACGCTGATATCACGACAGGCGCGCGCCTCGCCAATACCAGCCAGTAACCGCGCGCGCGCGGCCTGTGGCTGCAAGCGCATCGCCAGCAGAAAACCTTCGTACAGCGTCAGCCGTGCGCGCACCGCGTACAAGCGTTGCGGTGACAGGCCACGCAGGCGTTCCAGGCCCTGATGCACTTCATCCAGTGCCCGCAGGATTTCGCCGCGCGCCTGCAACACGCGGGCGCGGTCGTAATGCGCCAAGGCTTCGAAGAGGGGATTGCCGACGCGTTGCGCCAGCTCAAGGGATTCGCGGTTCAGGCCACGGGCACGCCACAGGTCGCCGTCAGCGATTGCCAGATTGGACAAGGTCGACAAACACATCAGCCGTTGGCCATAACGCTTGGCCGGCAGGCTCTCCAGCGCTTCGGTGCAATACCTGAGGGTTAACTCACGATGGCCGCGGCCACGGGCAATGATTCCGCTCAACGCCAGCCATTGCGCCAGCATCGACTTTTGCGCCGTGGCGGACGGGGCCGGCAGGAAACGACTCAAGTGGCTGGACAACTCTTCGGCCGCGTCGAGCTGACAGGCCAGCCCAAGCGCCCAGCTATAAAGGACGATCAAGCGCGGCGTGCTGATCAGCAGGCTATCAGGCAAGTCCATTTTCCAGCGCAGCAGCATGCCGACGTTTTGCTCGGCCAGCAGTTGTTCTTCTGAAAGGTTCTGTACCAGATTCGCCGCCACATCGAGGTGACCGGCGCGCAAGGCCTGTTCCACCGCTTCGTCGAGCAGGCCCTGGGCATTGAACCAGCGACAGGCACGCAGGTGCAGCGTGGCGGTCGGCACCATCGCCTGGGCAATCGGCCGGCTGCGCAACAAATCGGAAAACAGATGATGATAGCGATACCAGTGCCCGTGTTCGTCCAGCGGTACCAGAAACACCTGATGCGCCAGCAGGAAACGCAGGATCTCGGCACTGTCATGGGCTTCACGCACCGCATCGCAGAGTTCGCTGCAAAAGCGTTCCTGCGGGGCAGTGTCGTAGAGAAACGCCTGCACTTCGGTGGGCAGACAATCGATGACTTCTTCAAGCAGATAGTCGCGGATCAGCCCTTCCCCGCCGTTCAGTGCCTGAGGCAAAGCGGCATCGCCACCGGCTTCGGACACCGCCAGTAGCCAGAAACGCAATCCCGCCACCCAGCCTTCACTGCGCAGGATCAGATTCTCCAAGGCTTCGCCGCGCAGTGAAGTGCTGTGGCGATCAAGTAACGTCAGGGCTTCGTCGTGGGTCAGGCGCAGATCCTGCTCATGCAGTTCAAGCAATTGCCGGGACAGGCGCAAGCGCGCCAGATGCCAGTCCGGGCGCTGCCGACTGGTGACCATCACCAGCAAGCCGTCGGGCAAGTGATTGAGGAAAAACTGCAGGCAACGGTCCAGGACCGGACCTTGGGCGAGATGGTAATCGTCGAGCACCAACAGCAATGGGCTCAGCGGATCGAGGTGCAATGCCAGCTCATCGAGCAGACCGTCGAGCCACTCTTCGAAGGCGAAGGGCTGATGGCGTTGACGCATTTTCAGCAGGCCGAGTGCGCGACTGCCCAATTGCGGAAAATAATCCTGCAAGCCTTCGAGCAGGCGCTCGAGAAACCGCCCAGGGTCACTGTCGCGAGGGCTCAAACCCAGCCACAGGCTTTGCCAGTGCGCAGGCAGGCTCTGGCAGAACTCCACCGCCAACGAGCTTTTGCCGAACCCGGCGGGAGCGCTGACCAGCAACAGCCGTCCACCGAGCCCCGCTTGCAGGCGCTCGCAAAGGCGTGGTCGCAACACATAGCCATCAGGCAGCGGCGGGCGAAAAAAACGCCCGGCCAGTGCCGCGACAGCAACGCTTGCGGGACCCGGAAGTGGGGACAGATCAGTCATGGCCGGCTCTTGTTCGAATTGCAGTTGGCGGCGTTGCAGATGTCCGCAGACTAGCCTTAAACGAACCGGTTATGAAGGTTGCTGCTACAAATGGCTACAAAAAAGCTACAGACAAAAAAACGCCCCGAACCGGTCGGGGCGTTTTCACGAGGATGCGGCCTCGCTTTACAACGGTTTAGCGAACACCCTCCTGGCGCAAAGCGGCAGGGGTGAAGTCGCTGGTGGTGGCGGTGAAGCCGAAGTCATAGGCCTGCTTCTCTTCGTTCTTCATGCCCAGCGCCAGATAGCGGCCGGATTGCAGGTCGTAGAGCGTTTCCAGCGCGTACCACGGCACTTGCTTGTCGTAGTAGTTCTCGGCATGCGCCTCGGCTACGCGCCACAGTTGTCCACGACCGTCGTAGTGGTCGATGACGGCTGCTTGCCAGGTGTCTTCATCGATGTAGAAGTCACGCTTGGCGTAGATGTGGCGCTGACCTTCCTTGAGGGTCGCCACTACGTGCCAGACGCGACGCAACTCGTAACGCGCCAGATCCTGGTTGATGTGGCCAGCCTTGATGATGTCGGTGTATTTCAGTTTCGGATCGTCGAGCTTGTAGCTGTCGGAGGCGATGTACATCTCTTTCTTGCCTTCGAGTTTCCAGTCGTAGCGATCCGGCGCACCGTTGTACATATCGAGGTTGTCGGAGGTACGCAGACCATCCGCCGCAGTACCCGGACCGTCATAGGACACTTGTGGCGCGCGACGCACACGACGCTGACCGGCGTTGTAGACCCACGCCGAACGTGGCTCTTTCACTTGGTCGAGGGTTTCGTGCACCAGCAGCACACCACCGGCCAGACGCGCCGGCGCGGTCACTTTCTGCTTGAAGTAGAAGAGGATGTTGCCCGGGTTCTTCGGATCGTAGTCCTTCATCTTGTCGCGGAACACGAACTGGTCCTGGAAGTACACCAGGCTGAACGAGCCGTTCGGCTGTGGCGTCGCCTGGGTCACCAGACGGGTCACGCTGCCGCCGCGATAGCGGGTGATGTGGTTCCAGATGACTTCCACGCCGCTTTTCGGGATCGGGAACGGTACGGCCGTTTCGAAGTTCTCCAGCCCGTTGCCGCCGGACACCAGATTGGTATTGGTGGCGTTTTTCTTGATCGCGGCAAACACGTCATCCGGCACGGTAGCACCGCGATGGGACGGGTAAACCGGCATCTTGAAGCTATCCGGGTAGCGCTTGAACATCGCGTACTGGCCCGGGGCGAGCTTGTCCTTGTATTGATCCACGTTCTGCGCAGTGATGGTGAACAGCGGTTTCTCACTTGCATACGGGTCAGACAGGAACCCCTTGCTGTCGACGGTGCCCGCATTCTTGGGCATCGGTTTCCAGGCAGGAATCGAACCGTCGGCATTACCGGCCATTTCGGCGCCCATCGGGGTCAGACTCTTGCCCAGTTTGTCGGCTTCGGCAGCAGGCACCGCGGCCATGACACCGGTCGCCAGCAGCGACAGGCCCAGAACGCTGGCATGGAACAGACTCTTTGTTATTTTCATAAATTCGTTCGTCCTGAAATGCAGTGCTTAGAAGTTCACGCCGAAGCTGAGCGCTACGAAATCGCGGTCATCCACCGTGGTGTACTTGCCGTCGAAGAAGTTGGTGTACGCCAGGCTCGCGGTGTAGGTGTTCTGGTACTCGGCATCGACGCCCAGGCTGACGGCTTTGCGACCTTCCTCGAAGTTACCGCCAGGGCCTGGCGAGTAGCCGCTGACGTCATGAGACCAAGCCACGTTCGGCTTGAGGTTCACGCCAGCGAATACATCGTTGTATTCCCAGATGGCGCGACCGCGGTAGCCCCAGGACGCGGCAGTGGTGAAACCTTCGTTGGTGCAATTACGGCTGCGGTTGTTCTGCGGCGAACCTGGCCCCGCACCGTTGATGGTGCCGTTGTTGAGAATGTTGGCGCAGGTGTCGACGCCACCGGTGGCTGGCAGTTCGCCCGGGCCGTAGACCGGGTCACGGCCATAACGCTTGTCGGACTTGCTTTCCAGACCGCCCACGTAAGTCATGCCCACCTCACCCACCAGGGTCAGACGGCTGGCGCCCATCACCTGATCGAAGAAGTGCGTGAACGTGGTTTGCAGTTGGGTGATTTCCTTGCGCTCGTAACCATGCAGATCCTGGCCCGGTACACCGTTTAGCAGCGACGCATTGCTGTACGGGCCGCCCAGCGGACGGACACCGGCGAACAGGATATCGGTGGAGTTCAGTTGTACCGGCGCGTTCGGCCGGTAGCTGATTTCACCGCTCCACGCCGTACCGGTAGGCAGGGTGGTGGAGAAACTCAAGCCGTAGAGACGGATGTCTTCAGGGTATTCGACAAAGTACTTCGAGTTACCCGCGACCAACAGCGGCCCCAGCGCCCGAAATGCCGCGGGTAGTGCCGCCACGCCGTTATAGACCGATTGTGGCGCGCCCGTGGCGCTGAAGATCGGTGCACGGCTGTGGTAGTTCATGAAATAGGCACCGAATTCGGTGTCCAGCGGCTCGTACATGTAGCGGAACGACGCGCCCCACTGACCGCTGTCACGGGCATCGCGGTCGGCGCCACGGCGCACCAGAACCCCCTCTTCGTTGACATTGACCCCGTTGGCCGCCAAAGGCCCCAAGGCAATGCCCGGAATCTGCGAGCGCTTGTTCAAAACCCGCAGGTTGTCGGTGCAACCGTCGGCTATGATGTCCGGCTGAGCGAAGAAGGTGCCGCAGTTGTCGACGACGGTCTGGTCCCATTCCAACTGATAGAAGGCTTCGGCCGACAGGTTTTCGGTCAGGCTCTGAGACACGTAGAACATGTTGACCGGGATCAGGCCTTCCTTGATCTCGGCGCCCGGACGACGGAATGCAGACACGTCGATCGGGTTGATCGAGTTGATACCGCCGCCGATGAAGGTACTTTCACCCCAGCTTACGACCTGCTTGCCCAGACGCACGGAGCCTGGCTCATCGGCGATGGAGTAGTTGTGGTAGACGAAGGCATCGAGAATCTGCCCGCCCGAGGATTTGGCGCCCTCCTTGCGGTTGTTGTCGCTGATGTCCTTGAACTGGCGGCTTTCATCCTTGAGTTCGAAGTCGTACCAGTATTTGCCACGAACGAACACACCGGTGTCGCCGTATTTCAGTTCGAGGTCATGGATACCCTTGAAGATCTTCGAGAACGTCTCACCGCTCTTGAAGTTGGCGTGACCGTCGTCAGATGTCTGGGACAGGCCGTGACCGCCGTTGTTGACGCCGATGAGGTTCTTGTTCGGCTGCTGAGTAGACCAACTGGCACCGATCGACAGGGACGAATCGAACTGGCCTTCGATTTCACCGACGTTGAAACTGACGCCGAATGCGGGCCCGGCGAGCGAAGAGGCAAGACTGACCGCCAGAGGCAGTTTCGCCCGGCGCCAGAACTGGTTTACTGAGGTCATCGACGCTACTCCATGTGCATTATTGTTATGGCAGTGAGTACTTTTAAAAACGCCTGAAGGACCGGCTGCCAAAGGCTGACCGAAATCACTCCAAAGATGCATCGCCCCGTTTTGTGCGTGTGCCCCGTTCTTAAAAATCCTTGAGTGGACTATAGCCAGCAGGTTGTAGAGCTTGATCCCTCTAAAGTGTGATTTGCAGCTGCCGGCCACTCTGGAACAGTCCTTTTGCCAGTCCGACACATGTCGGCACGGCAAGGATGGCTGATTTTTTCGATTTCACAAGCCAAGCGCTTGCTTGGGGGGCCTGGCGCGCCGTTTTCGGCGCGCCGGCGGACACTCAAAGTGTCGAAAGGAAGGTACTGTTGTTGGCCTGCCATTGGGTGATGTCGAGGCGGATGCGCTTCTTGTCGAGCTTGCCAACGCTGGTCTTGGGAATTTCGGTAACAAGGGCAATCTGGCTCGGAATCGCCCACTTGCTCAGGTGTCCCAACTCCACAAACGGCTTGAGGTGTTCCTTGAGCTCACGCGCCCCGATCTCGTGCCCTTCACGGATCACCAGCAGGGCAAACGGACGCTCCCCCCACTGCGGATCAGCGATGCCCACCACTGCTACTTCGCGTACCGCGACATGGCGGCTGATCAGGTCTTCGAGGTCCAGCGAGGAAATCCATTCGCCACCGGTCTTGATCACGTCCTTGATGCGGTCACGGATGTCGATCACGCCCATGCTGTCGAGCGTCGCCACGTCACCGGTGTGCAGCCAGCCGCCGGCCCAGAGCTCAGCGCCCTTCTGCGGCTCGTTGAAATAGCCTTCGGTCAGCCATGGCGCGCGCAATACCAGTTCGCCTTGAGTCTCACCGTCGGCCGGGAGGAAATTGCCCTCGGCGTCGATGATCGCGGCTTCCACCAACGGCCCCGGTACACCGGCCTTGATCCGATACGTGGTGCGCTCATCCTCGGTGCCGGCCATCAGCTCATCATTGAGATGTGCGCAGGAAACCAGCGGCCCGGTTTCCGACATGCCGTACGCCGCCGTGAGCTGAATGCCGCGCGCCTTGGCGGTTTCGTACAAGGTGCGATTGAGTGCGCTGCCGCCAATGACGATTTTCCAGCCACCGAAATCGGTGCCTTGCGCGCCCTTGGCATTGAGCAACATTTGCAGGATCGTCGGCACGCAGTGGGAGAACGTGACCTTCTCCTTGCGCCACAACTCCACCAGAAACTCCGGATCGTAACGCCCCGGGTAAACCTGTTTGAGCCCGAGCATGGTCGCCACATACGGCAGGCCCCAGGCGTGTACGTGGAACATCGGGGTGATCGGCATGTACACGTCGCTGGTGCCGAGCAGGCGCACGCTGTCGATGCAGCCCATGATCGTCGACACACCCATGGTGTGCAGCACCAGTTGCCGATGGGTGAAATACACGCCTTTCGGGTTGCCGGTGGTGCCGGTCGTGTAGAACGTGGTGGCAACCGAATTTTCGTCGAAATCCTGGAAGTCGTACTGCGGGCTCGCGGCGGCCAGCAGTTGTTCGTACTCGCCAACCAGATTCGGCAACTCGGCGGTTTTTTCCGGCAGATCGGTGAGCAGCAGGGTTTTCTCGACGGTGGTCAGTTGCGGCGCGATGGCCTGATAGAGACCTGCAAACTCGCTGTTGACCAGCACAAAGCGGTCCTCGGCGTGGTTCATGGTGTAGAGGATCTGTTCAGGCGACAGACGCACGTTGATCGTGTGGATCACCGCGCCGATCATCGGCACGGCAAACATGCATTCCAGATAACGATGGCTGTCCCAGTCCATCACCGCCACGGTGTCACCGGCCTTGACGCCCGCCGCCGTCAGCACATTGGCCAGCCGCGCCACACGCTCGATCAGGGTCGGATAGCTGTAGCGCAACTGGTCTCGGTAGACGATCTCGCGGGTTTTCTCGTAACGGGCGCCGGACATCAGCAGCCGCTTGATCAGCAATGGATACTGGTAGGCCCCATCGGCCGGGGGAATGACGCGAGTCTGCAACATAAGAATCCCTTTTCTGACTGCACGGTGTTGGCGTAGAGATTTGTACTCTAAAACCCTTATACGCCAGCCAAATCAGCCAAAGGAATGATTTGCACAGCCGTACAAATGCTAGCTTTGCGCCAGCATTTGCCGGTTATCCATCGCCTAGTGCATCTCGGTGAACGCCAGCTTCACGCCGATAGCGATCAGCACCGCGCCCATGGTGCGGTCGAACCAGTGGCCCATGCGGGCGAAACCGGCGCGCACGCGCTGTTGGCTGAACAGCATCGCGACAAGGCAGAACCAGGTGGCGGTCGCGACGGCCAGGTAAACCCCGTAACCGGCCTGCACCGACAGCGGCGTATGCGGGTTGATCACCACAGTGAACAGTGACAGGAAAAACAGCGTGGCTTTCGGGTTCAGGCCGTTAGTCACAAAGCCTGAAGTGAACGCGCCGCGTGCGGTGCGCTCACCGGCTTCTTTGTGCAGATCATCGCTGACGGTTTTCGCCGGTTGCGCGCGCAGGGCCTTGAAGCCGATGTACAGCAAATAAGCCGCCGCCGCCCATTTCAACGCGTTGAACAACACGATCGACTGCGACACGATCAGGCCGATGCCGAGCAACGAATAGCCAACGTGCAGAAAAATCGCCGTGCCCACACCCAGCGCCGTCCATGTGCCGGCGCGGCGACCGTGGGTCACGCTCTCGCGCACCACCACGGCAAAGTCCGGGCCGGGGCTGGCGACGGCCAGCAAGTGGATCAGTGCAACGGTCAAG
Organism: Pseudomonas sp. NPDC087614; assembly: GCF_044743485.1. NCBI lineage: Bacteria > Pseudomonadati > Pseudomonadota > Gammaproteobacteria > Pseudomonadales > Pseudomonadaceae > Pseudomonas > Pseudomonas sp. NPDC087614. Next base: position 18,258 of record NZ_JBIUWN010000073.1, read on the forward strand.
AACTCGGTCCAGTACATGGGGGCTCCTTTAGGCCAGGCGTAACGTTTTGTTTCATCTGATAGGCTCGGCAGATTACGCCTTCCGTTCACCGCACAAAAGGTACAGTTGATGACTAACTCGCGCCGCGCCGTATTCCTCGATCACCCTTCGCTGGATCTCGGCGATCTTGACCTCAGCCCTTTGCGCGCCTGCTTCACTGACTTGCAACTGTTCACCCAGACCCTGCCTGAACACGTCGCCGAACGCCTGCAAGGTGCCACCGTGGCCATAACCAACAAGATCCTGATCGACGACGCAGCGATGGCCGCCAGCCCGGAACTGAAACTGATCCTGATCACCGCCACCGGCACCAATAACGTTGATCTGGCCGCCGCCCGTGCTCACGGCATCACCGTGTGCAACTGCCAGGGTTACGGCACGCCATCGGTGGCGCAGCACACGATCATGCTGCTGCTCAATCTCGCCACGCGCTTGGCCGATTACCAGCAAGCGGTGGGCGAAGGTCGCTGGCAGCAAGCAAAACAGTTCTGTCTGCTGGACTACCCGATTGTCGAACTGGAAGGCAAAACCCTCGGCCTGCTTGGGCATGGCGAACTCGGCGGTGCCGTTGCCCGGTTGGCTGAAGCCTTCGGCATGCGCGTGCTGCTGGGGCAAATCCCCGGCCGCCCGGCCCGGCCGGATCGTCTGCCACTGGATCAATTGCTGCCGCAGATCGACGCGCTGACCCTGCACTGCCCGCTCAACGAACACACTCGCCACTTCATCGGTGCTCGCGAACTGGCGTCGATGAAGCCCGGCGCGTTCGTGGTCAATACCGCCCGTGGCGGACTGATCGACGAACAGGCCTTGGCCGACGCCTTGCGCAATGGCCATCTCGGCGGCGCCGCTACCGATGTGCTCAGCGTCGAGCCGCCCACCCAGGGCAATCCACTGCTGGCCGCCGACATCCCGCGCCTGATCGTCACGCCGCACAACGCTTGGGGCAGTCGCGAGGCCCGGCAACGTATCGTGGGTCAATTGACTGAAAACGCTCAGGCGTTTTTCAGCGCTAAGGCGCTGCGGGTCGTCAGTTGATAAACTGCGGCACTTTTTTTTGAGGAGCAGTTATGGATCCGCGCAGTGAAGTACTGCTTCGTCAGGCCGAGTTATTCCAGGGCTCGCTATTGCTGGCCGGATTGCCTGCAGACGATTTGCTCGCACGTCTGCCCAACGCCTTTGGCTGGTGCTGGCACGCCGGCGATCAAGCCGCGCTCGACGCTCGCTTCGAAGGCCGCAGCCACTTTGGCGTGAATATCCCGGAGCGCGAATTCGACAGCGCCGTGGTGTTTCTGCCCAAATCCAAAGACCTGACCGATTACATCCTCAACGCTGTGGCCGCACGTCTGCCGGGGCGTGAGGTGTTTCTGGTCGGGGAAAAACGCAGCGGCATCGAAGGTGCGTCCAAGCAACTCAACCCGTTCGGCAAGCCGCGCAAACTCGACAGCGCCCGGCATTGCCAACTGTGGCAAGTGACCGTGGCCAATGCGCCAGAAGCAAAATCGCTGGAAAGCCTGGCGCAGACTTACGAATTGCCGCTGGCTGAAGGCCCGTTGAAAGTCATCAGCCTGCCCGGCGTGTTCAGCCACGGCCGACTGGATCGCGGCAGTGCCCTGCTGCTGGAACATCTGGACAAACTGCCGAGCGGTCATCTGCTCGACTTCGGTTGTGGCGCGGGGGTGTTGGGGGCAGCGGTCAAACGTCGTTACCCGCACAACCAGGTCACGTTGCTGGACGTCGATGCGTTTGCTGCGGCCAGCAGTCGTCTGACCTTGGCGGCCAATGGCCTGGAAGGCGAGGTGCTGACCGGTGACGGAATCGATGCGGCACCAATGGGTTTGAGCGCTATTCTGAGCAACCCGCCGTTCCATGTCGGCGTGCACACCGATTATTTCGCCACCGAGAACTTGCTGCGAAAAGCGGCCAAACATCTGAAAAACGGTGGCGAACTGCGCTTGGTGGCGAACAGTTTCCTGAAGTATCAGCCACTGATCGAAGAGCATCTGGGCGTGTGTGCGATCAAGGCCGAGGGCAACGGATTCCGGATTTACCGGGCCAAGCGCGGCTGAAAATTAGCACTTGCCGAATGGGTTCTGCCTAGGCAGAATCCGCTCCGTCCTAGGGGAGTAGTCTCCCACGAGCGCCAAGCTCGTCCGGCATACGTCAACATACTTGATCCTCAGATCATGGCGTATGCGACCCAAGCGTCCGCACCAGACGGATAGCAGGGTTTGACAAGACCTATGACACGAACACCTAACCCGGCGCGGGCCGGCCGTACGTGTCATAGCCGTGTCGACCCGCCCCTTAGGAAATCCTGATGCTGGACTCGTTACTCGTTCCCACCGCAATCGTTGCCTTGGCCGAAATCGGCGACAAGACGCAACTGCTCGCGCTGATTCTCGCCGCTCGCTTCCGCAAACCCTGGCCGATCATTGCCGGTATCGTCGCCGCAACGCTGGCCAACCACGCAGCAGCCGGTGCGGTCGGTGCCTGGTTCGGCAGCTTTTTCTCCGATTCGGTACTGCACTGGATTCTCGCCGCCAGCTTTACGGCCACGGCGTTGTGGACGCTGGTCCCGGACAAAATGGACGACGATGAAGCGAGCACGGCACGCAAATTCGGGCCGTTCCTCACGACGCTGATTGCGTTCTTCCTCGCGGAAATCGGAGACAAGACCCAGATCGCCACCGTCATGCTGGCTGCGCAATATCCGGAGCTTTGGCTGGTGATTATCGGCACCACCCTGGGCATGTTGATTGCCAACGTGCCGGTGGTATTGGCCGGTAATTTTGCGGCGGAAAAACTGCCACTGACATTGATCCGTCGATTGGCGGCTTCGGCATTCCTGATTTTGGCAGTCGTTGCGGTGTACAAGGCGATGCAAAGCAGTGGCTGGGTTTGACGGCGTAAGTCGATAGACCCTGTCAGCGTTCTTCGCGAGCAAACCAGCCCCCACTATGGAGTGCATTCCAAAGTGAGAGCGGGCTTGCTCGCGAAGGGGCAATCAGCCTCGCTGCAAAACCATCAGGACTTCGGCGCTTTCTCGTACAGCGGCATGACCTTCGGAATCGCCGCCTGCAACGAGGCAATACGGCTGCTCGACGCCGGGTGAGTGCTCATGAACTCCGGTGGAGAACCTTCCGAAGCCTTGCTCATCTTGTTCCACAAGGTGATCGCCGCGTTCGGGTTGTAACCGGCGCGAGCGGCCAGTTCCAGACCAATCAGGTCGGCTTCGTTTTCGTTGGCTCGGCTGTTGGGCAAGGTCATGCCGTAGTTGGCCACGGTGTCGGCCAGCGCCAGGCTGTCCTGCCCCAGACCAAACAGTGCGCCCGCGCCCTGTTTGGCCATTTCAACGCCATAGGCCTTGGACATCGCTTCACGACCGTGCTCGCGCAGGGCGTGGGCAATTTCATGGCCCATGACCGCGGCGATCTCATCGTCGGTGAGTTTCAGGCTGTCGATCAGCCCGGTGTAGAAGATGATCTTGCCGCCGGGGCCGCAGTTGGCGTTGAGCTCATCGCTCTTGATCAGATTGACTTCCCATTGCCACTGCGCGGCATCCGGGCGGAAGTTTGGCGCCTGTGCGATCAAACGGTTGGCAATCGCCTGAACGCGCTTGGCCTCAGGACTGGTTTTGTCCAGCACGCCTTTGCTCGACGCCTCGCCGACGGTTTTCTGATACGACTGGGCATACATCTGGTCGACCTCTTGCGAGGACAGCATGCTGAACATGTACTGCTTGCGCTCCACCCCTACGGCTCCGCCGCTGGTGGTGTTGACCGACTGACAACCGGCCAGCAACAGCGCTGCGCTCAGTGCACTTACAACCAATGTCTTGTTCATTCAAAAGCTCCCTGAAAACGTGCGCGTATCGTAGGCGGGTAATGGTATCGGCGCCAGAGACAACAGACGTATTGCAGCGGCTTTCAGATATTTCCCGCCCGCACTGTCGTAAAAAATTCACAGCGACCGCAAGCCCCCGACAACTGCGTCGCGCACGCATCCATTTGCGACATCCCCACCCAATTGCGCCTTGCACCATTCATGGCTCATTGCCCGCTGCCGATACATCACCGCAGACATCCTCTTGCGTGCGGAGCTCCCATGAAGTTCAAGTCGATCCAGTTTTCCGTCGCCGCCCTGGCCGGCGCTATCGTACTCAGCGTGGTTGCCGCGCTGGTGCTGTACGCGCTGTTCTCTGGCGCCCGCACTCAGGAAATGGTGCAGCAACGCACTCAGGCCCAGTTTGAACAAGTCATCGAACAGCGACTGACCTCACTGGCACAAACCCAGGTCAGCCAGATTCAGCGCGAACTCGAAGCGCCGTTGCTGATTGCCGGCGGACTGGTGCGGGTCAACGCCTTGCTCGGCACGCCCGGCGCCGATGGCCAGCCACGCCTGAGCGTCAGCCGTGAACAGTTGATCAGCCTGATCAAAGAGAACGTCGAAAAGAACCCGAAGATTCTCGGCACCTACATCGCGTGGGAAAAAAACGCACTGGACCACAATGACGCAGCCTACGTCGGCACCCGCGTCGTCGGTATCGACGCAGCCAACGGGCGCTTCCTGCCATGGTGGTTCCGCAACGACGACGGCACCCTGGGCCTGGACAAACTGGTGGACGTCGACGACCAGAAAGTCCTCTCCACCGGCGTGCGCGCCAGCGAGTACTACCTGTGTTCGAAAGAGCGCAAAAAATCCTGCGTGATCGATCCTGCACCCTACAAGGTCGGCGACAAGATCGTCATGCTCGCCTCCTTTATCGAACCGATCATGCTCAACGGCGCATTCCAGGGCATCGTCGGCGCCGACCTGTCGGTGAACTTCATCCAGGAAATGCTCCTGGGCGCCAATCAGAAACTCTTCAGCGGCGCCGGAGAAATGGCCCTGATCGGCAGCAATGGCCGGATCGTCGCCTACACCAAGGATCCGAGCAAATTCGGCGAAAAGGTCAGCGACATTCTCGACGCCGAACAGATTGCCAGCATGGCCAACCTCAAGCGCGGCGAAGTCACCTACTCCGTCAATAAGGACAAGGGGCGCATCGAATTGTACTTGCCGTTCGGCATTGGCCAGACTGACGCACGCTGGACGTTGATGCTGCAACTGCCGATCAACGCGGTGATGGCTGATCTGCAAAAACTGCAGGGCGACCTCGATGCCCAGCGCAAGTCCGACACCTTCGGCATGGCCATGGTCGGTCTGATCATCGCTGGCGTCGGCCTGCTGGTGATCTGGCTGGTGGGCCACGGCATTGCCCGGCCACTCAAGCAGATGGTCGCGATGCTGGATGACATTGCCCAGGGTGAAGGTGATCTGACCCGTCGCTTGAGCAGTGATCGCAGCGACGAATTGGGTTCGATTGCCAAGGGTTTCAACACCTTCCTGAGCAAGTTGCAGGCGATGATTACCCAAGTGGTGACGTCGGTGCAGAGCGTCAGCGACTCGTCGGAACACACCGCCGACATCGCGATTCGCACCAACATCGGCATCCAGAAACAAATGGCCGAGATCGATCAGGTCGCCACCGCCGTGCAGGAAATGACCGCCACCGCGCAAGATGTGGCGCGCAACGCGACCCAAGCGGCGCAAGCAGCGAGCCATGCCGATCAAGCCGCCAGCCAGGGCATGCAGATTGTCCGCGATACCTCCCATTCGATTGGCGTGCTGGCGGTGGAAATCGGCAAGGCTGTGGGTGTGGTGCAAACCCTGGCCAAGGACAGCGAGAACATCAACGCGATCCTCACCGCGATTCGCGGGATCGCCGAACAGACCAACCTGTTGGCGCTGAACGCGGCGATCGAAGCGGCGCGTGCCGGCGAACAAGGTCGCGGCTTTGCGGTGGTGGCGGACGAGGTACGCAATCTGGCGCAGAAAACCCAGAAAGCCACCGAAGAAATCCAGACCATGATCCAGCAACTGCAACAGGGCACCCGCGATGTGGTGCGGGTCATGGAAGACAGCCAGAACCGCACCGACGAAAGCGTGCAGCACGCCTCGAAAGCGGCCGAGGCGCTGGAGACGATTACCCAGGCGGTGTCGGTGATCAACGACATGAATACGCAGATTGCCAGTGCGGCCGAGGAGCAGAGCGCGGTGGCCGATGACATCAACCGCAACGTGATCAATATTGGCCAGGTGGCCAATGAAGTGGCGGGCGGCGCGGATGAGTCGAGTTCGGCCAGTGCCGACCTGACCAAACTGGCGGAGCAGCAGCGGCGGTTGATCAATCAGTTCAAGGTCTGATCCAAAGGCGCCTTGTCGAGCAAGCCCGCTACCACCCTGGAGTGAATTCCAATGGTGGGCGCGGGCTTGCGCGCCAAGGCGTCAATGCCGTCAACGCACTACCCCGGGGTCAGACACTCCGGCCCATTGAGCTTCGGATCATTGATCAGATTCGCCAGCACCCGCTCGCGCAGCGCGGCAGGCTCACTGGCCAGCAAACCCTGCAACACATGCAACGGTGTTTCGGGATTGAGCCAAGCGGCCTGCCCCGCCTCATCGAGAATCAACGGCCGGCGCTGACTGGCCGCCGGCTGAGTGATCACCGCCGTGCTCAGCCACACCTGTTCCTGCACCGGATATGCCTCCCAGATCGCCGCAAAAAACAGCGAAGAGCCCTCCCCCGGCGTCAGCCAGTACGGGCGTTTGCGTTGGGTACCCCGCCACTCGTAAAAGCCGTTGGCCGGCAGCAGGCAGCGACGCAGGCGCAGTGCCTCGCGAAACATCGGCTGTTCGGCCACTGTTTCTGCCCGGGCATGCGCCGGTGTTTTCGACAAATCGGTCAACCACGGCGGCGTCAGCCCCCATCGGGCCCGGGCCAGCGTGCGCTGGCCGTCGGCCTCGGCGCGCAGCATCAACACCGAATCATTGGGGGAAATGTTCCACTGCGCCTGTTGATCGGCGGGAAAACCAGGCAGCGCCGCGAAGTCGCGGTTCCAGCGAAACAGGGCATAACGTCCACACATGGGGCAACACGACTCAGAAGTAAAACGAACGTCAGCCTAACAGACCAGCGTCCCGGGGAAGCTCTCCGGTTCATCGCCGGGCAGCGGCAGCGCGGCATTGTACGCGGTGATCAGTTCGCGGGCGTACTCGGCCTGATCGTTATCCACCGAAAGCCCCAGCAGTCCAAAAATCGGCAATTCACCCGTGCCGCCGAGCAGATCCCGGCCCACCAGGTGCGCTTCAATACCTTCGCTGGCGAGCATGCCTTTGAGCATTTCGCCTTCCATCAGGCTCTCCGGTTCGTAGATTCGCTGCATGGGCGCCCCTCACTCGTTTTCGCTGAAGACTTCCAGGTGCCATTCTTCTTCGTGAACCTGCAATACGAATGTGATCGGCCGACAACACACCTGACAGTCCTCGATGTAGGTCTGGTCGCCGCCAGACAGATCCAGCGTCGTCTCGACCTCTTCACCACAATACGGACATTCATACTCAGCGGTTTCCAGCATCGCGGTCTCCCAAGTGACTTGTGCGTATAATCGCCGGTCTATTTGAAGGGCTATTTTTGTCTGGCTACCTTTTCAGACCGTGCCCCGCGGGTTTTCGATCAAAACCTTTACTTACCCTAGCCGTTTCCAACAAGAGAGCATGATGGGCGAATTCGATGCCATCCGACCTTACGACGACAGCGAAGTACCTGCGGTACTGGCAAGACTGCTCGGCGACAAGGCGTTTCTAGATATCCTCACCCACTTCCGCTTCCCGCGTTTTGCCGGTCCTTTCGGCTGGATGCTCAAACCCCTTATAGCCCATCGGCTGCGTCGTGAGTTCGCCGGCGTCAACTCGGTAGCTACCTTACAAGATAAAGTCGAGTTCTACGTCGACCACACCATCGAGCGCGCCACCGATGGCGTGACCTATACCGGTGTCGAGCAATTCAAGTCAGGCAGTGCCTATCTGTTCATCGCCAACCACCGCGACATCGTGATGGACCCGGCCTTCGTCAACTATGCCGTGTACCACGCCAGCCTGCCGACCCCGCGTATCGCCATCGGCGACAACCTTTTGCAAAAGCCGTTCGTCAGCGATCTGATGCGCCTGAACAAGAGTTTTATCGTTCACCGTTCGATCACCGGGCGCCGCGAGAAAATGGCCGCGTACCAGTTGCTGTCGGCCTACATCAACCACTCGATCCGCAACGACTGCGCCTCGATCTGGATCGCGCAGGCCGAAGGCCGGGCGAAGGATGGCGACGACCGCACCGAGTCGGCGATCCTCAAAATGTTCCACATGAGCCGCAAGGACGAACCGTTCGGCGAAGTGATTCAGTCCCTGAACGTCACCCCGGTGTCGATCAGCTACGAATACGACCCCTGCGACCAGGCCAAGGCCCGCGAGCTGTACATCCGCGCCACCACCGGCACCTACGCCAAAGTGCCGGGCGAAGATGACGTGAGCATCGCCAAGGGCATCACCGGCTACAAGGGCCGGGTGCATGTGAACTTTGCCGCGCCAATCACCGAGTGCTTCGAAGACACCAAGCAATTGGCGATCGAGATGGACAAGCAGATTCTGGGCGGCTACCGCCTGTTCCCGGTGCATTACCTGGCCTATGCGCAGTGGGCGGACGCTGATCCACAATTGAACGTGCCGAAGGCTGCGGAGGTATTCCCGGCCGATGAATTGGCCAAGGCGCAAGAAGAGTGGCAGAGCCGACTGGATGCTTGCCCTGAAGAGCATCGCCCGTATCTGGTGCTGCAATATGCAACGCCGGTGCGCAATCAGTACCGGGTCAAGGCTGGGTTAGCGCTGTAAGCGGCGTCGGCCAGATACAGAAACGGCGCCCTCGTGCGCCGTTTTTTATGCCTGAAATCATCAGTAGCGCGTGCTGATCCACGAAATGAGCAGCGCCAGGCCCAGGCAGGCAAAGCCAAAGCGATAGAAAAACCGGTTCATGCGCAGCGTTGCCCAATCCAGAATCGGTTCGGCATTGGGCTGAGCCTGACGCTGGGCCGCGATACTGGCCATGGCGCGCTGTTCACGGCGGCGGGTCGCGTGCAGCAACCAACTGCCCGGAAACGCGAGCAACAGTGCCAGCAGATTGATCAATTTGGCGGGATGGGCGGTAAACAGCGTCATCAAGTGCAGCGACATCACAGACCCTCAAACTTAATCGGTGTGGCAGGCGCCAGGCGCGACGACCGCGGCGCGGATTTTACCGAAACATACCTTCGACGCCTCCCCTTTACGACAAATAACGCATCAATCGACCGATGGCTGTCCTGTGTCACGGCTTCGTCATGTGGATGCACCACCATGCGCGCCTCGAAACCGACACGGAACACGTCATGCTTCACGCTGAAAACCAGGATCGCCTGTACCTCATCACCCCCTACGACGATCAGCAAAGTCTCGTCGGCAGCCTTGCCTTCAATGTTCAGGATCGCCACTGGCTGGTGTATTGCGCCCTCGGCGGGCATCAGCATGCGGATTTGCCGGAGACGGATTTGCTGACAGGCGTGAGCGTTCTCGATTTCTATTCACAAGCCGCCTGACCCGCCGCCGCTCCCACAGGGGATTTGTGCAAGGTTCAAAGACAGCGTGTCTAGTCCTGAAATAGGTTTACACCTGTTTCACCCCAACGCCCGATGCACTGCATCGGGCGTTTTGTATTTTAAGGACAGGTGCGGGCGTTCC
>NZ_JBIUWN010000074.1:0-9870 GCF_044743485.1 Pseudomonas sp. NPDC087614
ATCGAGCAAGTGATCGCGACAATCGTCGAGTTTTAGGTCAATTGGACGGCTAACGCTGTCACTTGCGCGAAAACTCGACGAATGTCGCGATCACTTGCTCGATTTGCGAGCGATTGACGTCCATGTGCGTGACCATCCGCAGACGCGCGGCGGCACTCAACTTGATCCCGCGCTCGGCAGCAAACGCCTTGATCGCCAGGGCTTTGTCGCCCATCTGTACATAAACCATGTTGGTCTGTACTGGTTCGACGCTAAAACCTGCCTCACGCAGCCCTTCAGCAAGCCGTTGAGCATTGGCATGGTCATCCGCCAGACGCTCAACGTTGTGATCCAGCGCGTACAAACCCGCCGCCGCCAGTAATCCGGCCTGACGCATGCCGCCGCCGACCATTTTACGCAGACGACGAGCCTTGCCGATCAGTTGCTCAGAGCCGCAAAGCACCGAACCGATCGGCGCCCCCAACCCTTTGGACAGACACACCGATACCGAATCGAAATACCGAGTGATTTCCCGGGCATCGACCCCGAGCTTGACCGCAGCGTTGTACAACCGCGCGCCGTCCAAGTGCAATTGAAGGCCGTGATCCTGAGTGAAACGTCGGGCGCTGGCCAGATAATCGAGTGGCAACACTTTGCCTTGCATGGTGTTTTCCAGTGCCAGCAGACGAGTCCGGGCGAAGTGGAAGTCGTCGGGTTTGATCGCGGCGGCCACCTGATCAAGATCCAGCGAACCATCGGCCTGTACTTCCAGCGGCTGTGGCTGGATCGAACCGAGCACCGCGGCGCCACCGCCTTCGTACTTATAGGTGTGCGCCTGTTGGCCAACGATGTACTCGTCACCGCGCTCGCAATGCGCCATCAATCCCAACAGGTTGCTCATGGTGCCGGTTGGCACGAACAACGCGCCGGCGAAACCCAGGCGTTTTGCCAGTTCGGTTTCCAGACGATTGACCGTCGGGTCTTCGCCGTACACGTCGTCACCGGTGGCGGCGCCGGTCATGGCGTCGAGCATGGCGGGAGTCGGTTGGGTGACGGTGTCGCTGCGAAGATCGATAACGCTCATGAACCTGGCCTCAAGTCAGCAGGGGAAATCCCTTTACGAAGGTGAATTACTGCGGTCATCGCGCCGATTAATCAACCCTTGGCGCAGAAAAACGCCTCACAAGCATTCAAAAAAATCGATAACAATCATCTGAAAGGCGCAATGCACAGACACAAAATCTGTGTTAAAAACGCTGCGCCGCCCGAGAAAGGGTGGCGAAAACGTTCTCAGGGCGGGGTGCAATTCCCCACCGGCGGTAATTGCGCGCAATGCGCATAGCCCGCGAGCGCTTGGCGACGGGCATGGCAATGGCTGTGATCGACGACAAGGTCAGCAGACCCGGTGTGATTCCGGGGCCGACGGTCATAGTCCGGATGAAGAGAGAACGGGATTGACACCCAAGAGCCGTCCGCGCGCTTCTGCGTTCGTGCGTACCCTTGAATCCCCTTCGATTCATAACGCCCTGTTTTTCACACAAACAGGAGTCAGAACATGCAACCCACCGCTATCGACAGCAAAAGCAAACACCCTCATGGCGAGCGCGTCGCGTTCATCCAGGCCTGCTGGCACAAGGAAATCGTCGACCAGAGCCGTAAAGGCTTCGTCGCCGAAATGCTCGTTCAGGGTTATCAGGAATCGGACATCGACTTCTTCGAAGTCGGCGGTGCCTTTGAAATGCCCCTGCATGCCAAGCTACTGGCCAAGACCGGTCGTTATGCCGGCATCGTCGCGGCAGCCCTGGTAGTGGACGGCGGCATCTATCGTCACGAGTTCGTCGCCCAGTCGGTGGTCAGCGGCCTGATGCAGGTGCAACTGGAAACCGAAGTGCCGGTATTCTCGGTGTCCCTGACCCCGCATCATTTCCATGCCGGTGAAGAACATCAAAAGTTCTTCTTCGAGCACTTTGTGCACAAAGGTCAGGAAGCGGCGAAAACGTGCGCGGATACACTGAAGAAAATCCGCGCCCTGCGCCGCACAGAGCCGCGTGCTGTAGCGGTCTGATATCTGCACCGAGTGAGGTCTCAGACCTCACTCAGATCCAAATGTGGGAGCGGGCTTGCTCGCTCCCACAGGAGATAGGTGTTGATCCCCCAAATTGTTTCAGGCCAGGGTTTCGTCGGTGGCCGGCACGATCAGGATGCCCGCTCGCAAGCCGTTCTTGACCTTGGGATTGGGAAAGATGATCCGCGCGCCTTCTTCCTCGATGATCCAGCGGGTATTGGCCAAGTCCTCGGCCAGTACATAACCGACTTCCAACTGGGAAAAGTTCTCGATGTCCTGCGGCAGGTTCAGGCGGAACGCATCGCTGTGCTTGATGATTTCCCGCGCCACGCTGAACAGTTGCAAGCCATCCAGGCCCTCCTGCGCCAGATCTGGCTCATTGCCTTCAATGATCTGCTTCAGACGGGTTTCCAGCCGCGAGACATCAACCCCTTCGTTCTGCCCGAAGGGCCGCGCCTTGCCCAATTCCAGCGTGAAAGCCTCGGCGCCGAGTTTGTCGTAGGTATATGCGCTGAACACGATCGACGGTTTATTCTGCAACAGCACCGCTTCCATGCCCGCAGCACGCAAGCGCGCCAGCTCTCTACGCGAATGCTGGCGTCCTTCCTTCCACGGATACAGGGCGAATTGCTCGATCTTCGAGCCGCGAATGGCCGTGTGCAGGTCATAGTGCAAGCGCTGGCGATCCGGCAGGCTGAAGAAACTCGCCGCCAACCGCTCAAGTTCACAGGCACGCAGCGCTTCAGAGCCGCTGCTTTGTTCGTGACGACCGTTGAACAGCCGATTGACGTCCTGCTCGATGAAACGCTCGCCTTTGCGAATCGCCTCAGTGTTGCCGAACAGGAACAGAATGCGTGCGCGCGGCTTCAGATCGCCGCGAGCGATGTCATGCAGCAGCCGATCAAGCAGCTCGATCGGTGCGGTTTCGTTGCCGTGGATGCCTGCCGACAGCAGCAGGTCCAGGCCATTGTCAAGCGCTTGCGGTGGCCGGACCTCCAGCGCACCTTCGCTCAACCAGCGCATCCGCACGCCTTCGACAGTCAGTTGAGTCTTCTCCGCCGGTTCGCGGCCGGCGAGGGTCAGTTCAAGCAGTTTGCCGAGGGCGAGCATAGAGCGGTTTCCTTAGTGGTCGTGGTTGCAATCCGGGCCGTGCACGTGGTCTTCGTCGTCGCCAACGTCGGCCGGTTCCATTTCCAGTTGCAGACTTACCAGATTAGTCGCCAATGGGCGCAGCAGCAGGTTGGCGTACTCGGCATCGCCTTCTTCAACGTCGACGCCGATCAGCAGTTGGCCACGGCCATCCTGCTGGATCCACAGCTCTTTGCCTTGCCACATGACCGCGACGCGGGTGCACGAGGTTTGCAGTTGCGTGCCGTCGGTGTCTTCAAGGATCAGCTGCAGGGAATCGCTCATGTTTTTACTCTCTTGGGGAGACGAACCGCACGCCGCGTTCAAGCGGCGCGCCGGCCATCAATTGATCTGGAATGGATAAACCGCGCCCAGTTTAAGGATTTGCGTGAGTTCATCCAGTGCCGTCCGGCATTCAAGCAGCAATTGCGGGTCCGCCAGATCGGTTTCGCTCAGGCGGTCGCGGTAGTGCTTTTCAACCCATGCGGTCAACGAACCGTACAACGGGGCCGTCATGATAACCCCTGGGTTGACCGCCGCCAGCTCGGTTTCATTCAGTGCAACACGCAAGCGCAGGCACGCCGGACCGCCCCCATTCTGCATGCTCTGCTTGAGGTCGAAGACCTTCACTTCGCGGATCAGACCGCCGGAGCTGGTCAGGCTTTGCAAGTAAGCCCACACGCGCTCGTTGGCCTGGCACTCTTGCGGCACGATCAACAGCATCGAGCCGTCAGGGCGCGACAACAACTGGCTGTTGAACAGGTACGAACGCACGGCGTCGTCGACGGTGACCGCCGAACGCGGCACACAGATCGACTGGAAATTGCCGCCAACCCTGGCCAGTTTGCCTTGCAACTCGGCCAGCATCTGATCGGTGTCGAGGAACGCGTCCTCGTGATAGAACAACACCTCGCCATTGCCCACGGCAATCACGTCGTTGTGGAACACGCCCTGATCGATCACGTTCGGATTCTGCTGTGCGTAAACCACGCCTTCGTCCCGCAGACCGTGCAGACGCGCTACCGCTTGCGACGCTTCGAGGGTCTGCCGGGCCGGGTATTTTTGCGGCGCCGGGAAACGGTTGTCGAAGGCACTGCGACCGAACACGAAGAACTCGACACCGGCCTCGCCGTACTCACGGCAGAAACGTGTGTGGTTGGCCGCGCCTTCGTCACCAAACTGCGCCACCGCTGGCAGCGCAGCGTGATGGGCGAAGTGTTGCTGATTGGCGAACATCGCGCCGAGCACGCGGCTCGTGGTCGGGTGCTCGATGCTGCGGTGGTATTTGCAGTTGAGGTTAGCGGCGGTGAAATGCACACGGCCGTCAGCGGTGTCGGCACTCGGGCTGACCGTCGCAGCGTTGGCCACCCACATGCTCGACGCCGAGCAACTGGCGACCAGCAAAGGCATGGCCTCTTTGGCCGCGCGCTCGATCACTTGCGCGTCGCTGCCACTGAAACCCAGACGGCGCAGAGCGGCCACGTCCGGACGTTCCTGCGGCGCCAGCACGCCTTGCTGAAAGCCCATTTCCATCAGCGCTTTCATTTTCGCCAGGCCTTGCAGCGCCGCTTCCTTCGGGTTCGAGGACTGCTGGCTGTTGCTCTGGGACGCAACGTTGCCGTAGGACAGACCGCCGTAGTTATGGGTCGGCCCCACTAGACCGTCGAAATTGACTTCATAGGATTTCATCAGCGAGGCTCCACGAGAATCTGTTGTTATAGGCTTCAGTAACTATTCTTTGTGACCGAGGCGCGGCTATCGCCAGCAGGCTGGTTCCCACAGGGAAATGCATTCCACTTTGTGTGCCACCTGCTAACGATGGGCATCACGCCATCTTTACGCCGGGTGTAAGCGATGCAGGCAACACCAGGCTCGGTGTTTCCAGCGACGCCACCGGGTACGCGCAATAATCCGCCGCGTAGTAGGCACTGGCGCGATGGTTGCCCGAGGCCCCCACACCGCCAAACGGCGCGCTGCTCGCAGCCCCCGTCAATTGCTTGTTCCAGTTGACGATGCCGGCGCGGCTTTCCAGCCAGAATTGCTGATAACGATCTTCGGAATCCGACAACAGACCGGCGGCCAAGCCGTAAGCGGTGTCGTTGGCCTCACTGATCGCTGCGGCGAAATCGCTGTAGCGGATCACTTGCAGCAACGGGCCGAACAGTTCTTCGTCCGGACGCTCGGCCACTGCGGTCACATCAATAATGCCGGGGGTCAGCAACGCGGCTTGCGCCTGCGGCTGCGTCATGTCCAGCAGTGACACGGCGCCATTGGCCAGTAAATGCGCTTGGGCATCCATCAACGCTTTCGCCGCGCCAAGGGAAATCACTGACCCCATGAACGGTGCCGGTTGCTGATCGAACGCACCGACTTCAATGGTCGAGCTGACCTCAACCAGACGCTTGAGCAGGCTGTCGCCCCACGCGCCTTGTGGCACCAGCAGACGACGAGCGCAGGTGCAACGCTGGCCCGCCGAGATGAAGGCCGATTGAATGATCGTGTACACCGCCGCGTCGAGGTCAGCGACCTGATCCACCACCAGCGGGTTGTTGCCCCCCATTTCCAGCGCCAGAATCTTGTCCGGACGCCCGGCAAATTGCTGGTGCAAGTGGTTGCCGGTACGGCTCGAGCCGGTGAAGAACAGACCGTCGATGCCCGGGTTCGCCGCCAGCGCAATGCCGGTTTCACGAGCGCCTTGCAGCAGGTTCAGGACGCCGGCCGGCAACCCGGCTTCGATCCAGCACTTGACCGTCAGTTCGGCAACTTTCGGGGTCAGCTCGCTGGGCTTGAACAGCACGCTGTTACCGGCCAGCAACGCCGGCACGATGTGACCGTTGGGCAAGTGACCAGGGAAGTTGTAAGGCCCGAACACGGCAACCACGCCGTGAGGCTTGTGGCGCAGCACGGCGGTGGCGTCGCCCAACGGGCCGCTCTTCTCGCCGGTACGTTCGCGGTAGCTCTGCACCGAGATCGCGATCTTGTTGACCATGCTGGTGACTTCGGTGGCGGCTTCCCACATTGGTTTGCCGGTTTCCTCACCGATGGTGCGGGCCAGTTCGTCGCTGTGGTGCTTCAGTGCAGCAGCAAAGGCTTCGAGCACGCTGATGCGCTCTTGCAGCGTGCGCCGTGCCCAACCCGGAAAAGCCTGACGCGCCGCCTGCACCGCCGACTCGACCTGCGCAGCAGTGGCGCCCTCCCCCGACCACAGCACTTGCTGGGTCACCGGGTTCAGTGACTGAAAAGCTTCGCCCTGACCGGCCAGCCATTCACCTGCGATGTATAGCGAATTCATTATTTCGACTCCCGAGCAGCAGACAACGCCACGGCGCGCACTTGGTCGCCCGCGTTGAGTTGAAGACGTTTGGCGGTGTGTGGATCGACCACCAGCGTGCCCGCAGCCAGACGTGCCGGCGCAGCCGTGATGCGGCAGTCTTCGCGTTTGCGGTTATGGATGATGAACGGCGTGGCATCGTCGCCCGGCGTGCCGACCGCCAGTACCAGCGCCTCGCTGTCTCGCACCGCGCGGATCTTGCTGGTTTCGCATTCGATGGCCGGACCGGCGTCAAAGATGTCGACGTAGCCCTGATAACTGAACCCTTCGCTCTTGAGCATCGCCAGCGCCGGCTCGGTGTCCGGATGGACCTGGCCGATGACATTGCGTGCATCAGGCGACAGGAAGCAGGTGTACAGCGGGAATTTCGGCATCAGTTCAGCGATGAACGCCTTGTTGCCGACACCGGTCAGGTAATCGGCCTGGCTGAACTCCATCTTGAAGAAGTGCCGACCCAGACTTTCCCAGAACGGCGAACGGCCAGCGTCATCCGACACACCGCGCATCTCGGCGATGATCTTGTTGCCGAACAGTTCCGGGAACTCGGCGATGAACAGCATCCGCGCCTTCGACAGCATGCGACCATTGAGACCGTTACGGTAATCGGCGTGCAGGAACAGTGAGCACAGCTCGGAGTTTCCGGTCAGGTCGTTGGCCAGGAACAGCGTCGGGATCTCGCGATAGATGTTCAACTCTTGCGAAGCGCTGACGGTCAGGCCGACACGGAAGTTGTACCAGGGCTCACGCAGACCGACCGCGCCGGCAATGGCGGAAATACCCACCACGCGGCCGTCGTCGTCTTCAAGCACGAACAGGTAATCCGCATCGCCACGGCCGGCTTCGCCGCGAAAGGTCTTTTCAGCCCAGTCGACCCGATGGGTCAGGCGCTCTTCGTTGGCCGGCAACGTGGTCAGGCCAGTGCCGGTGCTGCGGGCCAGGTCGATCAGCGCGGATAAATCGCTGCTGCGTACGGGACGAACAATCATGCTATCTCCTCAAACGGGCCGCCTTCGCCACCCGTAAAACTCGCTAAGGCGTTAAACCGCCACCAGGCGCACGCTGGCACCTTCACCGACGCCCAAGGCCTCGGCCGCTTCCAGATCAAGCGTCACCGGTTTGCCCGGCGCGTAGTCCAGCTCAAGCAACACGGCGCGGTAATCCTGCAACTGGGCGTTGGCCACCAGATACTGGCGACCGGCACCTTTGACCGGCTCGCCGATCTTCACCGGCACCACACGGCTCTGGGCGATCGAACGGATCCCCGACACACGCGCATGCAGGGTCGGGCCGCCGTCGAAAATGTCGATGTAGTGATCGGTCTCGAAGCCTTCGCGCATCAGGATGTCGAAGGTGATCTGCGCACGCGGGTGTACCTGACCCATTGCCTCTTGGGCGGAGTCCGGCAGCAACGGCACATAGATCGGGTAATGCGGCATCAGCTCGGCGAGGAACGTACGGCTTTTCAACCCGCACAGGCGCTCGGCTTCGGCGTAGTTGAGGTCGAAGAAGTTGCGACCGATGGCGTCCCAGAACGGCGAGTCGCCATGCTCATCGCTGTAACCGACGATCTCGGTCACCACCGAATCGGCGAACCGCTCCGGGTGGCTGGCGACGAACAGCAGACGACCACGGGAATTGAGTTCGGCCCACGGCGAACCCACCAACTCACGCTGCACGTAGAAACTGGTCAGCAAGCTATTGCCGGTCAGGTCGTGGCACTGTGAAAGCACATGGATCTTGTTGTGGATCTTCAGCTCGCGGGAGGCGTGGACGAAGGTCTCGTTGCGAAAGCTGTAAAACGGTTCCGAATAACCGGCCGAAGCAACGATCGCCGAGCAGCCGACCAGTTTGCCGGTGGTGGAGTCTTCAAGGACGAAGAAATAACTCTCTTCACCGTTGAAGCTCACTTCGGCGGCGAACGAGGCTTCGCTCGCCGCGATCTTGTCGCTCAGACGTTCCACGTCATCCGGCAAGGAAGTGACACCAATCGGACTGTCCGCAGCCAGACGCTGTACCTCGCCCAGATCAGCCATTTGCGCGGGGCGCATCACCAGCATGGTGTCACTCCTTTCTCTTATAAAAATCACAGAAAAAACACCGAACATTGTTGGAGCGGGCTTGCTCGCGAATGCGGTGTATCAGTCAGCATAGATGTCGACTGACACACCGCATTCGCGAGCAAGCCCGCCCCCACATTTGATATTGCCCGGTATCAAAAATTGGGTTCGACGCCTGAACCGCTCAGGCGTCGAAAGGTGTATCAAGCTTGCGTCAGTGTTGCAGCGGCACGTTCGAAGCGGTCCAGACCGGCATCGATATCAGCGTCCTCGACCACCAGGCTCGGGGCGAAACGGATCACGTCGGGACCTGCTTGCAGAATCATCAGGCCTTCTTTTTCAGCGGCGTTGAAGATGTCTTTGGCCTTGCCTTTCCAGGCCTCACTCAGCACGCAACCGATCAGCAAGCCGAGGCCACGCACCTGAGTGAACAGGCCGTACTTCTCGCCAATTTGCTCAAGACGGGTTTTGAACTTGTCGTGCTTGGCATTGACGCCGCTCAGCACTTCAGGGGTGTTGATCACGTCGATCACCGCTTCAGCAACCGCGCACGCCAGCGGGTTGCCGCCGTAGGTGGTGCCATGGGTGCCGACGACCAGATGTTTGGCCAGCGCTTCGGTGGTCAGCATCGCCGCGATCGGGAAACCGCCGCCCAGGCTCTTCGCGCTGGTCAGGATATCCGGGGTCACGCCGTAATGCTGGTAGGCAAACAGCTTGCCGCTGCGGCCCATGCCGGTCTGCACTTCATCGAACACCAGCAGCGCGTTGTTCGCATCGCACAGTTCGCGGGCACCTTGCAGGTAAGCCAGTTCGGCCGGCAGCACGCCGCCCTCGCCCTGGATCGGTTCGAGCACGACCGCGCAGGTCTTGTCGGAAACGGCCGCTTTGAGCGCCGCCAGATCGTTGTAGGGAACGTGGGTGATACCGGTGATTTTCGGGCCAAAACCGTCGGAATACTTCGACTGGCCACCCACGTTCACGGTGAACAGGGTGCGACCGTGGAAGCTGTTCAGCGCGGCGATGATCTCGTATTTCTCAGTGCCGAAACGGTCGAACGCGACGCGACGGGCCAGCTTGAAGGCGGCCTCGTTGGCTTCGGCGCCGGAGTTGCAGAAGAACACACGCTCGGCGAACGTTGCGTCGATCAGCTTGTGCGCCAGACGCAGGGCCGGCTCGTTAGTGAACACGTTCGAGACGTGCCACAGCTTGTTCGCTTGCTCGGTCAAGGCACCGACCAGCGCTGGGTGCGCGTGGCCCAATACGTTGACGGCGATGCCGCCGGCGAAGTCGATCAGCTCGCGGCCGGCCTG
>NZ_JBIUWN010000074.1:9880-27911 GCF_044743485.1 Pseudomonas sp. NPDC087614
AAACGGCGCGTTCAACCGCAGCGTGCTCAACGGACATCGGAGTCTCCTGATGAGGGCCACCCGCCTGAAACTGGCGAGCGATGGGGGGATTGTAAGGACAGTTTTCAGCCCGGCCTTGCCGCCAAGCGACAACTTCTTATAGCGCAAACCCCGGTTTTTCCCGGGTTTACGGCAATGCGACAAATAGCGTCGCAAAGGCGCAGTTTAAACTGGCGCTGCCGATTGCGGCAGACGCGGGAGAATATCAACTCAGCCTCACGTCCAAGCGATAAATATGTACCGCACCTGGATCGCCACTTCCTGATTTGCTGTCGCTCTTTTCAACGGCCAAGGAACGGCACATGCATTTGCCTCAAGGACAGCACCCCACAGCTAGAACCGACACGACCGACCCGCAACACCCCGATGATCACTATCAGCACTTGAAGAACGCCCTGCCCGACTGGCTTGCCAACGTCTCCCCCACCCGACGCCAGGCCCTGAAAAAAGTCCAGCCGTCACAAACCCTCACACTGCAGGCGGTATCGACCGCGCAGCATCAGAGACTCAAAGCCCTCAACGCCGAACACTGGACGGCGCAAAGTGAGGTCGACACGCAACTGGAACATTTGCAGGACGCCAGTGCCTTCGCCGAACCCTTGCTCAAGCAAGCGCTGAAAAGCCGCTTCGACCTGGATGTGGATGTGCGCAAGACGTTCCTGCGCCTGTATATCCCCGCAACCACGCCCTGGTTCCCGATCAGTACCGTCGCTCGGACCTGGACGGTCTCGCTGCTGGATGCCGCGTTGCATAACTTCGAAGAAAAGGAAACCCGCAACAAGGCCTTCGAAGCCGATTCGACTTACATCACCCAGCCCTCATCCACCGGCCAGTTCGATACCCTGCCGTCAATCAAGGCCAAACTGAGCATCGCGAACTTTACAAAACTGTGCCGGGAACTGGATATCGGCGCGCAATACAAAACCCATCTGGAAGCCCACCTGGGCTTCTCCGATCCGGCAGTGGCAACGTCGCTGCGCCAGAAGATTGATGCAAGTGAAAAAGCCGCGATGCGCGCAGCGCTGCAAATGGCACTGATGAACCGTGACATTTCGCAAAGTTCTTTTCGCCTGATCGACGCGATGCTCGACGGGCTGCAAGGCATACGAATCAACAGCGTGCCCGTGGTGCGTCATGACGTGACGATGATGGGCGCCACGCTTACCGGTATCGTCGTGTTTGCCCCCAGCCTGGAGGAGGCGCGGAAAAACGCCCAAGTGGTGGCCTATGTCCCGGAAGACCCCGAGCACCCGTTCAAGGAATATGCCTCGGCGCTCGAGATGGTCATTGAATTGACCCGACAGTTGCGCTCAAAGGATTACCAGCACTTTTTCAGCCGGTTCGTGAATCACGAACACCGCGGCTTTTTCTTCTCCGGCCTCAATGACCGCCTGAGCAAAATCAAATGGCACCCAAGCGAGAAAGGGAGCTCTGAACCCGCCTGGCGGGCGTCCCCGGTCGAGCGCCCCAATCTGGAGACGGCATTCATCCCGTTCCACGACGACCTGTGGCAACACCTCTATCAGGCGAAACTCAACAAGATCCTCAATGACGCCCGTTTCATCGCCGTGCCGACCGCTTCGGTCGACCAGAAAGCCCGCTGGGCCTTCTGGGATTCGGTGGTCAATATCATTTCGACGATCGTGCAGACCGCAGCGCTGGTCGTTGCGCCGTTCGTGCCCGTGCTGGGCGAAGCGATGATGGCGTACATGGCTTATCAGTTTCTCAACGAGGCCTTCGAAGGCATCATCGAATGGGCACAGGGGCGCACCACCGAAGCGTTCGAACACTTGATGAGCACCCTCGAATCGCTGATCCAGTTGGGGCTGTTTGCAGTCGGTGGGAACATTGCCGTGGCCGAGCTTCCCAAGATTTTGCCCAAAGAAATCGTCGCCTTCATCGACCGTTTCAAAACGGTCAAAATGACCAACGAACAAGTCCGTTACTGGGATCCTGATCTCGGTCGCTATCAACAGGAGAGCGCTCCTGACGCCGACTCCACGCCTAATCAACTGGGCCTGCACGAGCATCAGGGCAAACATCTGTTGCCGCTCGAAAACGCCCATTTTGCCGTGAGCGAAAGCACAATCCCCGGCCAGTACCGGATCGAACACCCGACCCGTCCCGATGCTTACCAGCCGCTGTTGCGACACAACGGCGACGGCGCCTGGCACACGGAACTCGAACAACCACTGGAATGGGACAAGCCCACGGCGTTGCGCCGGATCGGCCCCTTGGTCGAGTCGTTTTCCCCACTCGAACGCGAAACGATTCTTCAGGTCAGCGGGGTCAACGAAGGCGCCCTGCGCAAAATGCATGTCGAACAGGAAAAACTGCCGCCGCTGCTGGCCGACAGCATCCAGCGCTTCAAGATCGATCAGCAACTGCAACGTTTTAACGACTATCTGAGCAGCGATGCGCCCGAGCAATACCTGCGCGCCGACCCGGTCATGCAGTTGCAACTGTTGACCGAGCAGGGTCGCTGGCCTGCCGGCAAACGCCTGCGTTTGCTGGATAAACAAGGCGAACTCATCTGGCAATCCTCCAGTGACGAGCGCTTGCCGCTGACCGAGTTGCATCAAGACAGCCTGATCGGCGACGACCTGCTCAAAAGCCTGTTTTATGCCCTCGACGAGGCGCAAGGCAAAGCCCTGCTGGGCATGGAGTTTTCCGGCCCGACGCCGCCACTGGACGTACGCAGCCAGATGCTTCGCAAGCAACTGGCCCAGCTCGCCATGCAACAACGCAGCGTCATGTTCGAGGCGCGCTATCAGGCGCTGCAGCACAGCGACGATCCACTGGCGCAGCCCCTGCTCCAGCACGATCCGGCGCTACCGGCCGCCGTCACCCGCGAATTACTCGCCACGACCACCAGTGACGAACTGCTGGCCATCAGCGAAGGGCAAGTGCCGGCGCGTCAGCAGCAACTCATGCAACTGGCCCGTCAGGAAGTGCGTGTCACCCGCGCCTATGAAGGGCTGGAGCTCGATTCCGTCAACAACCCGGATTCTGACACCCTGGCACTGCACAGCCTCAAACTGTTACCTGGCTGGAGCGGCGATGTACGTATCGAAATCCGCGACGGGTACTACGAAGGGCCGATACTCGACAGCACCGGCCGCAGCGATGCCCCCGCGCAGAAAATCCTCGTGCGAAAAAGCGATGGCAACTATCAGCCCTACGATGAACGCGCTCAGGAGCTGCATTCGGCCACCGATTTCTATTCAAGCCTGCTCCACGCCTTGCCGGATGCCGATCGCCGGGCGTTGAACCTGCAAATCAGCGACGCAGGTAAATTGAAGCAAGCGATTCGAGCGAATCCGATGGCGCGCAGCGAACTGCGGGTTGCGATTGCACAACCACCGCTACCGGAGCCCGTTATCGATACGTTGCGCCTGGTCGGTGTTGAAAGTCATCCACCAACACGCAGTGCGCAAGCGCGAACGCTCGCTGAGCGGATACTTGAGGTCTATCCGAACGAATCGCCAGCTGAAGTGCAGATGTTCATTTTCGAGCACCAGCGAGGCGCGGGTGGTGTGCGAGGCGAGCTCTCGCGACTTCACCGCGAGTACACCAGGCTCAGCGACGATCTGCGTCGCTGGCAGTTCGATGTGCCGTCGCACGACCCGCAGACAGGTCTGGCGTTGACACCGATTCAGCGCAGAGCCGCCCTGCAAAGCCGTTCGACCCTCAGACGCGGGATCGAGCGGTGCTGGCGCAAGCAAACGCGCGGACCGGCCGGTTACCTGATGCAGATCACTGACCCGATCATTGGCGAGCTTCCTGTGCTGGATGCTGACTTCAGCCACGTCACCTCTCTGGCGATCAATGGCATCAGAAGTACCCGCGGTGTCGATCAGTTCTTGCAGCGTTTCCCCACATTGATGTATCTGGATGTGCAAAACGCCAACCTGCCAAATCTGCCGTCCGCCCTCACCTCGATGCCGGTGCTGCGGCAACTGATCCTGCGCAATTGCAACCTGCGCCTCGGCGCTGGCGATCAGGTTTTACTGGCTTCATTGTCAGACCTGTCCGTTCTCGATCTGCAGGACAACCCGCTAGGGCTGCACCTCGATATCCAGCCAATGACCTCGCTGCGTTTACTCAACCTGACCAATACCGGTATCACGGAGGCGCCAGCCAATCTGCTGAGCCACCCACGATTGGTCAGCGGTAAATTCGCCAGCAACCTGATCACCGAAGTGCCGGACGCCTTATTCACACTCAACAGCATGCTCAGCGACGGCTTCAATTTCGCCGACAACCCGCTGAGCGCCGCCTCGCGAGAACGCGTGAAAACCCATTACCAGCGCACCACAAAGCACTTCGGGGTAGTGCCTGAAGAAGCCGACATCAACCGCACGATCAACCTGTTTGCGGCACTCGAGCCTGCGCAGGCTACCGACGTGTTCTATCAACTGCCCGGAACGCTGGCTCAAGGTCGGGCGCAACTGACCCAATGGGAAGTCGAATTCAGACAGATGAAGGATGGCCTTGCGCAATGGAGCCGAAACATTCCCGAAAACGACCCCACGACCGGCCAACCGCTGAACCTGAACGAGCAATCCAGTGAACTGATGCACCGCGAGCGATTCGCTCAGGCGCTGGAGCAATTCTGGGGCAGCAGAACCCCACACCAGCCCACGCTCAGAAGCTGGTACCTGGAGGCGAATCTGGACTTCATCGGCGATCTGCCAACGCTGGATGCCGACTTCAGCCACGTCTCCAAACTGAGCCTGACCGGCAATAAAGACGTTTCAGCGCTGACGCCATTTCTGCATCGTTTCCGGAACCTGGAAGCGCTGCATCTGTTTGATTTCGATCTGGAACCGGCGTCCAGTTCGATCATCGGTTTTCCTCGCCTGACCACGCTGGAACTGAAGAATTGTGCGGTGGTGCTGACCCCGGAAAACCAGGCAGCTCTTTGCACCATGAGCAGCCTGGAAACACTGGAGCTGGGCAACAATCCGCTGGGCACACTGCCCGACCTGAATCTGCTGCCCAACCTGACTTATATCGATGTGAGCAACGCTGGCTTGTCCACCGTTCCGGACGGCGTCATCGATCACCCGAATCTGCGCACGATGATCTTCAGCGACAACCTCATCACCGAACTGCCCGAGGCCATTTTCGAACTGCCCCCCAATCGCAGCGACGGGATGGATTTTGCCGACAACCCTCTATCAGCCGCGACTCGCGAACGGATCAAAATCTATTACCGCAAGACGGGGCAAGACTTCGATGTGCAGGCCGATCCGGCTGACATTGCCGTGGCTCGGGAACTGTTTCCACAACTGGATGCGCAGGAAGCCAGTGACATGATCTACGACTTGCCCGGCACCCTGGTCGATAGTCATGATCAACTCGGTCGCTGGCAAACCGAGCTCACCACGCTGACAGCCAATCTCGCCACGTGGGCGCCTAAGGTTCCCTCCCTCCATCCCGTCACCGGTGAAGCCCTGACGGCCATCGAATTGCTCAACGAGTACGCATACCGCAAGGCGTTCGGGCAAAAGCTTGAGAACTTCTGGCGTCATCGCTTGACCCTGTCCGGAATGCGTGACGATTCTTTTTCCTCGGGCCTGCCATTCATCGGTGACATGCCCGTGCTCACGACAGACTTCAGCCACGTCTCGAACCTGCACCTCAAGGGCAATCCTGCCTTGCGTGGAATCGAACCGTTCCTTGATCTGTTTCCCAGAGTGCAATCGCTTGAGATGCGCGACCTCGCCATGGAGCAATTCCCCGCGCCCGTTGGTCGCATGCAGGAACTGAAGGATCTGACGCTGAACCATTGCCAGCTCACGTTGACCCCCGAGGGGCAAAACACACTGATCTCACTGAGCGACCTTGAACGTCTGGACCTGAGCAACAACCCGTTGACGCTGGCACCGGATATCGCGGCGATGCCAAAATTGAATGACATTCGCTTGTCCAACTGCAGCCTGACCGAACTGCCAAATGGTCTCGTAGCACATCCCAACCTGAAATCAGTTCTGCTCGAAAGCAACCGCATCACCGAATTACCCGAAGCGTTTTTTCAAATCGACGCCGATCTGGCTGACGGCGTCGATCTGTATGACAACCCTTTGTCGGACGCCAGTCGTGATCGCATCAAGACGTTCTACAACCAACAAGGATGCGACCTTGGCGTGCAGGCCGATCGTGCTGACATCGGCCGCGCGCGCGCCTTGTTTCCGGAGTTGGAAGACGAAGACGCCAACCATATGATCTACAAACTGCCGGGCTCGCTGGACGACGGTCGAGCCCAGCTTTTGCGCTGGGAAAGCGAAATGGCCCAAATGGATCGCGACCTCAATGCCTGGACCGAGGCCATTGCGGCAAGCGACCCCGAGACTGGCCAGCCACTCAGTACCACCGAGGTGGCAACCGAGCGCGAAGCCAGAAAAGAGTTCAGCAACGATCTTCAGCAGTTCTGGCGCCAGCGCCGCGCAGACAAACTTGAGCTGCGCTCCAATACGCTCACTGCCGAACTGCCCTTCACCGGTGATCTGCCCGCGCTGTCGGCTGACTTCAGCCATGTCAAACAATTGTCCTTGCAGGGCAAATCAACGCAAAACGTCCCGGACGCGTTCCTGAACTGTTTCCCTGGTTTGTCGGGGCTGGAAATGCGCGATATTGCCCTGCGCCGCTGGCCTCAGGCGCTGAACAGGATGCCCTCGCTGCTGACCCTGGCGCTTAGCAACTGTGGTGTGGTCTTTGACGCCCAGGCGCAAGCCATGCTTTCAGGCATGCGCCGGCTGACCATGCTCGATCTGTATAAAAATCCACTGGGTGTGGTGCCTGACGTTTCGCCGCTCAAGGCGCTGACTTACCTCGACCTGTCCGAAACCGGTATCGACAGCGTCCCGGCCGGTCTGACGGAGATTGCCGACCTCAACACCGTGTTGTTGAACGATAACCGCATCACCGAGTTGCCGGAGGCGCTCTACAACCTCCCCGACCCGGTCAGCAATGGCATCGCTCTGGACGATAACCCGATGTCTGCAAAGACGCGCGATCAGATCAAAGCCTATTACCAACGTACCGGCAGGCATTTTTTCGTACTGGCCGAACA
Organism: Pseudomonas sp. NPDC087614; assembly: GCF_044743485.1. NCBI lineage: Bacteria > Pseudomonadati > Pseudomonadota > Gammaproteobacteria > Pseudomonadales > Pseudomonadaceae > Pseudomonas > Pseudomonas sp. NPDC087614. The sequence continues at coordinate 16,998 of NZ_JBIUWN010000074.1, forward strand.
GGCCGATGTCGAACGGGTACAAGCGTTGTATCCACATTTGTCGCAGACCCAAGCCAGCGATCTGATTTACCGCCTGCCCGGCACATTGGCGGATGGACGCGTCGAACTGGCACGTCGAGAGACCGAACTGACGACCCTCAACAACGACCTTGAGCGCTGGATGAACGCGCAGTTGCTTGACCCCGTCACCCGCCAATCGCTGGAACCGCAAGCGCGGCTGCAAGAGCAATCCAAAAGGATGAAATTCAAGGAAAGCCTGGAAAATGCCTGGCGTCGCAAATCATCCGCAATTCAGTCCGCGTCCAGCCTGACCCTCGACCTGTCGTTCATCGGAGACCCGCCTGCCTTGGCCGCGGACTTCGGGCATGTGCTTGAACTGGATCTGACCAGCACGGCTACCGTTGCGCCGCGAACCGAAGGCTTGCTCGCCCGCTTCCCTAACCTGCTGAGTCTTAAGATGCGGGGGTTTGAACTCGAGAGCATTCCCGCCGAGGTTTTAAGCATGAAGAAACTCAAGCTGCTGAATCTGCCCGAGTGCAGCATCCGCCTGACAGAAGACACTGCGAATGCGCTGGGGGCTCTGGAAGAAATCGACAGCCTGGACTTAAGCAACAATCCCCTAGGACGCGCGCCCGACATCAGCCGCATGAAGCAACTGACCCGCCTGGATCTGAGTAAAACCGGACTCACCGAGACGTGGCCGGCACTGTTCGACTCCATCACACTGAGCCACGCCGACCTTTCGGATAACGCGATCACCGAGTTGTCGATTGAAATACTGCGTGGTGATCGTCAGTTGATCGCCCACTTCAACTTCGATGGCAATCCGTTGTCGGGGCTGGCCCGCAGACGGCTTGAAGACTATGCACAATTGCGCGCAGCCAGGCTGAATGAACCGCGCTGGCGCCAGCAGATCACCGTGGGGGATGACACGAGCTCATCGTCGTCTTCGACGTTTGCGACCTCGCCGCAATCGGAGAATTAACAATAGTCGCCAACCCGACGCGGCTCAGCCGCGCTCGGGCGGCACCGACGACAATTCGAACGGGCTGCTGCTTCGCCGCTGGTTGCGATCTTCTCGCGGCGTGGCACCGAAGAAGTTGCGATAAGCGCTGGAGAAGTGCGGCCCCGAGGAGAAGCCGCACGACAGACCGATCTGAATGATCGACTTGCTGGTTTGCATCAACATTTGCCGGGCCTTGTTCAGGCGCAGTTCCAGGTAGTACTGGCTCGGCACACGATTGAGGTATTGCTTGAAGATCCGCTCCAACTGCCGACGGGATACGCACACATGCTGGGCAATTTCGTCGGTGGTCAGCGGCTCTTCGATATTGGCTTCCATCAGCAACACCGCCTGGGTGAGCTTCGGATGGCTGGAGCCCAGACGGTTCTGCAACGGAATGCGCTGACGCTCGCCGCCCTCGCGGATGCGCTCCACCACCAGTTCTTCGGACACCGCACCGGCCAGCTCTGCACCGTGATCACGCGCCAGCACTGCCAGCAACAAGTCGAGCACCGACAGGCCGCCACACGCGGTCAAGCGATCACGATCCCAGTCAAACAGATGGCTGGTCGCGATGACTTTAGGGAAACGCTCCGCGAAATCGTCCTGCCAGCGCCAGTGGACGGCAGCGCGGTAACCGTCGAGCAAACCGAGTTGCGCCAACGGATACACGCCGGCCGACAGACCTGCGATCACACAGCCAGCCCGCACCAGTTGTTTCAGTGCACTGCTCAGAGCCGGCGCCAAAGACGTCGGTGGCTCATCGGCGAGCAGAAACAGTTTCTGGAAGTTTTCGAGCTTGCCGGCCCATGGCTCGCCGGGCAATTGCCAGGCACCTTCGGCGGGAGGCTCGGCCTGCAAGAACGTCAACTCGTAGACCACGTCCGGGTGCACACGCTGAGCAACACGCAAGGCCTCCTCCGCCAGCGCCAGCGTCAACGCTTTAGTGCTGGGCCAAATCAGGAAACCAATTCGATGGGCAGTCATGGGCGGGCAATCCGAAACGAAGAACGGTGATGAAGGCAAGGGCCAATGCTAGCCCGAAATCGAAACTGTCGCAGATCCATTGTGGGAGCGGGCTTGCTCGCGAATGCGGTAGATCAGACACCAATGATGTCGACTGATACACCGCTTTCGCGAGCAAACCCGCTCCCACAGGGGGCCGAGCAAGTTTTCAGGTCGCGAAGCATGACCTAATTGGGTGCATAACGGGAGCGATTACTTGAGGCTACCCGAGAGGAACTGTTGCAGACGTTCCGATTGCGGATTGACCAGCACTTCACGCGGATCGCCGCTTTCTTCCACGACACCTTTGTGGAGGAATACCAACTGGTTCGACACTTCACGGGCAAAGCCCATTTCGTGGGTGACCACCACCATGGTGCGGCCTTCCTGAGCCAGCGCCTGCATGACTTTGAGCACGTCGCCTACCAGTTCCGGGTCGAGCGCCGAGGTCGGTTCGTCGAACAGCATCACTTCCGGTTCCATCGCCAGCGCACGAGCAATCGCCACACGCTGCTGCTCGCCACCGGACATGTGCCCCGGGAACGCATCCTTACGGTGGGCCACGCCGACCTTGTTAAGGTAATGCTCGGCTTTCTCGCGGGCTTCGGCCTTGGACATGCCCAGCACATGCACCGGCGCTTCCATGATGTTTTCCAGCGCGGTCATGTGCGACCACAGGTTGAAATGCTGGAACACCATCGACAGACGCGAACGCATACGCTGCAGTTGCTTTGGATCAGCGGCTTTCAGCGCGCCGTCCTTGTTCGCGACCAGTTTCAGCTCTTCGTTGTTGAGCAGAATCTTGCCCGCGTGCGGCTGCTCAAGCAGGTTGATGCAACGCAGGAAAGTACTTTTGCCGGAGCCACTGGAGCCGATGATGCTGATCACATCGCCGGCTGCCGCTTTCAGGGACACGCCCTTGAGCACTTCGTGACTGCCATAGCGTTTATGCAGGTCTTGGACTTCAAGTTTGTACATGCGGTCGGTTCTCACAAAAACAGTCAGTCAGTCGTTGAGCAAGCGCCCGTGACGCAGCGCTTCGCGCCCCGCCACCTTGGCCAGCCAGAAACCGGGTTGGGCATAGCGCAGCCGTTCAATGGCAAACAGCACCCCGGACGTACCAGCACACACCGTGCTGACCCGATCGGACACAGGGTCGATCACTTCAAAAATCTCATCACCGGCCTCGACCCATTCGCCGGGTTTACGCACAAAGCTCACCACGCCCGGGTGCGGCGCGAACAACAATTCGGTGCCTTCGAACGGCATGCCTTCGCACGGCTCGTGTGCCGGGCTCGGCCACTCGCCGCAGATCAAGCCCTGCTCGGCGAGAAACGCCAGAATGCCTTCGGCATGGGCCTGGGCATCAGCGCGGCCAGTGTCAGCCTGACCGCCCAGCTCGATGGTCGTCGCCAGACAAGCCAAAGGAATCTGCGCCTGCGGGAACTGACGCGACAGGCGCAGCCACGGCAGCGAACAGGCTTCATCGAAGGAGCTGCCGCCGGAATCTTCCGCCAGCAAACCCACTTTCACATTCAGATGCGCGGCCAGTGAACGCCACTGCGGCCAGTGCTGCGGCAACGCATACAGGTGCAGTGCCGCTTCAGCATCACAGTGCAAGTCGAGCACCACGTCGGCGGTGCAGGCGTGGCTGAGCAATACGCGCTGCATGCCTTGCAACTGGCTGCTCGCGGGCGGCAATGCCGCCAGATGATCGGCCATCGCCTGACGGATCAGGCGAATATTGGCGTGCGAATCGTCACCCAGGCTGTCGGCCAACGCCGCCGCAACCGGCGCGCTCAGCTCAACGAAGTCACGGTTGAAATTCTTGCCACTGCCCGCCTCGAAACGGCCTTGGTGATTGCCTTGCAGCAACTGACCAAGACCCAACGGATTGGCCACCGGCACCAGCTCGATCACGCCGTTGAGCAGGCCTTTGTCTTCGAGTTCGCCGAGGCGCTTTTTAAGCTCCCAGGCGGTGCGCATGCCCGGCAATTCGTCAGCGTGCAGGCTGGCCTGAATGTAAGCCTTGCGCTCGCCGCTGCCGAAACGAAACACCGAAATCCTGCGCTCGCTGCCCAGATGGCTCCACGGCAAAACGTGGTCGATACGTTCCATATCAGTGCTTCCGCGGGGCCAGATAGCTCAGCCAGCGACGCTCGGCCAGCTTGAACAACTTGACCAGAATGAAGGTCAGGCACAGGTAGAACACGCCAGCGGTGATGTACGCCTCGAACGGCAGGTAGTACTGCGCGTTAACGGTACGGGCCGCACCCGTGATGTCGATCAGGGTCACGATGGACGCCAGACTGGTGGTCTGCAGCATCATGATCACTTCGTTGCTGTACTGCGGCAACGCGCGGCGCAGGGCCGACGGCAGCAGGATGCGCTTGTACATCTTGAAGCGCGACATGCCCATGGCTTTGGCCGCTTCGATCTCACCGTTCGGCGTTGCCTTCAGGCTGCCGGCGATGATTTCCGCGGTGTAGGCGCTGGTGTTCACGGCGAACGCCAGGCATGCGCAGAACGTAGCGCTGGACAGCCACGGCCAGAGGAAGCTTTCACGTACAGCTTCAAACTGGGCCAGACCGTAGTAGATCAGGAACAGTTGAACCAGCATCGGCGTACCGCGAATCACGTAGGTGTACAGCCACGCGGTGCCGTTGACGATCGAGTTCTTGGAGACGCGCATCAGCCCCAGCGGCAACGCCGCCAGCAGACCAAAGAACAGCGACAGCGCGAGCAATTTGAGGGTGGTCAACAGGCCGCCGAGGTACAGCGGCATAGCCTCCCAAATGACGTTGTAGTCGAAGATCATAGATCAGCCGCCCTTACGCCTACCGAGTAGCGCTTCTCAAGTTGACGCAATGCCAGCAACGAGACACTGGTGATCACCAGGTACATCGCCGCCACTGCAAGGAAGAAGGTGAAAGGCTCGCGAGTGGCATCCGCCGCCTGCTTGGCCTTGAACATCATGTCTTGCAGACCGACCACCGAAATCAGCGCAGTCGCCTTGGTCAGTACCAGCCAGTTGTTGGTGAAGCCTGGAATCGCCAAGCGAATCATCTGCGGCACCATCACCCGGAAGAACACCTGAAAACTGCTCATGCCGTAGGCCATGCCCGCTTCGGCCTGCCCCTTGGGGATCGCCATGAACGCGCCACGGAAGGTTTCCGACAGGTACGCCCCGAAGATGAAACCGAGGGTGCCGATACCGGCGGCCAACGGGTTCAGGTCGATGTAATCGTTGAAGCCGAGCAGCGGCGCCACGCGGTTGAGCAAGTCCTGACCGCCGTAGAAAATCAGCAGGATCAGCACCAGATCGGGAATCCCGCGGATCACCGTGGAATACAGATCGCCCAGCCACGCCAGCCAGCGCACCGGCGACAGGCGCAGTGCAACACCGATCAGCCCGAGAACGATGGCCAGAGCCATGGACGACAAGGCGAGCTGAAGCGTCAGCCATGCGCCATCGAGGATGACAGCCCCGTAGCCTTTCAACATGATTCAGGTCCTCGAAAGTTGGGATGAAAAAATGGCGCAAACCGCAGAGATCCTGTTGCTTGCGCCATTTCGGACTTGTCGCAGAGACGTATTACTTGCCGTAGATATCGAAGGCGAAGTACTTGTCCTGGATTGCTTTGTATTTGCCGTTTTCGCGGATGGCCGCGATGGCCGCGTTGATCTTGTCTTTCAGGGCATCGCCCTTACGCACAGCGATGCCTACGCCGTCGCCGAAGTATTTGACGTCGGTGAAAGCCGGGCCTGCAAAGGCGAAACCTTTACCGGCGTCGGTGTTCAGGAAACCGTCTTGCAGCAGGGTGGCATCAGCCAGGGTGCCGTCGAGGCGACCGGCGGCCACGTCGAGGTAGATCTCGTTCTGCGAACCGTACGGCTTGATCTCGGCGCCCAGTGGAGCCAGGACTTCGCGGGCGAAACGCTCATGGATCGAACCACGTTGCACGCCGATGTTCTTGCCTTTGAGCTCAGCCAGACCTTCGCTGACCTGAGTACCGGCCTTCATGACCAGACGTGCCGGGGTGTTGTAGTACTTGTTGGTGAAGTCGACGGACTTCTTGCGGTCTTCAGTGATCGACATGGACGACAGGATCGCGTCGATCTTGCGCACTTTCAGTGCCGGGATCAGACCGTCGAACTCTTGCTCGACCCATACACACTTGACCTGCATCTGCTCGCACAGCGCATTGCCGATGTCATAGTCGAAACCGACGATGCTGCCGTCCGGCGCTTTGGAAGCGAACGGAGGGTAGGCCGCTTCGATACCGATCTTCACAGGTTTTTCGTCAGCGAAGGCATTGAGCGACAGCACGGACAGTGCCAGGGCGCCAAGCAGCACAAGTTTCTTCATCTTGAGACTCCATCGGTAAAGGGCAAAAACGGCAGAGTGAGCAACAGCCCAATATGCGAATGGGTGAATCGGAAAATCCGTTGCTGCATCGGTGGGAAATTTCCTATTGAAACCGCAGGAGGTTTCAACGTTAGCCACGATGAGCCAGTGATCGGCATTCTAACGACAGGCCCGAAGTCGATATTTCTTCAATGCGACAACTAATTACAGATGCACCGAGAAACCGACTTGAGCACATTGACAGTCTTGCAATTTCATGCAAGAGCGAAAGACAGTGAACCGATCTATGCTGCAAATTGCGGGCCTATTATTCGCAAACCCTTCTAATCCGGCAAGCGCAGCGTTGTGTCTTATTTTTCTCGCCTGGTTTTGAGGCTCTGAAACGGGGCGATGCGTTTCCCCTCGCCCCGGTTTGGCGCTGGCGGTTACACATTTGGTTACGGGGATGAAGACGGGTAACAGGCGGAAATGTCTTACGCGGGAAATCGATAATTATTGGTTGGGTGGTTTCGGTTTCTGGCTGCGGACTACACCAGCGCCTGACAAATTGCCTTCGCGAGCAAGCCAGCTCCCACAGTTTTGATCGAATGCCTCAAGCCCCAATGCAATTCCCTTTGGGAGCGGGCTTGCTCGCGAAGGGGCCAAACCAGCCAGCACATAAACAACAGACACAAAAAAGCCCCATCCGGCCTACACCGAACAGGGCTTTCCAACACATCAACCCGCTACTTAAGCAACATTCATGGTCTTGTGCGTATCAATCAAATGCTGAACCACACCCGGGTCCGCCAGCGTCGAGATATCCCCCAACCCGTCGTACTCAGCCGTGGCAATCTTGCGCAGAATGCGGCGCATGATCTTGCCCGAGCGGGTCTTCGGCAGCCCCGGCGCCCACTGGATCACGTCCGGCGAAGCAATCGGGCCGATCTCTTTACGCACCCAGTTCTTCAACTCCAGACGCAATTGCTCGGTCGGCTCCTCGCCATTTTTCAGGGTGACGTAGACATAAATGCCCTGCCCCTTGATGTCGTGCGGCACACCGACCACCGCCGCTTCAGCGACTTTCGGGTGGGCAACCATCGCGCTTTCGATCTCGGCCGTGCCCATGCGGTGGCCGGAGACGTTGAGCACGTCATCCACCCGCCCGGTGATCCAGTAGTAACCATCGGCATCACGACGCGCACCGTCACCGGTGAAGTACATGCCACGGAACGTCTTGAAGTAGGTGTCGACGAAGCGGTCATGGTCGCCGTACAGCGTGCGCGCCTGACCTGGCCACGAATCGAGAATCACCAGATTGCCTTCAGCCTCGCCCTCGATAATGTTACCGAGGTTGTCGACCAGCGCCGGCACCACACCGAAGAAGGGCCGCGCCGCCGAACCCGGCTTCAGCGCGTGGGCGCCCGGCAACGGGCTCATCATGTTGCCGCCCGTCTCGGTCTGCCACCAGGTATCAACGATCGGGCAACGGGACTTGCCCACATTCTTGTAATACCAGTCCCAGGCTTCCGGGTTGATCGGCTCACCCACCGAACCGAGCAAGCGCAGGCTGCTGCCATCAGCGCCTTCAACAGCGGCCTGACCCGAAGCCATCATTGCGCGGATCGCGGTCGGCGCGGTGTAGAGGATGTTGACCTTGTGCTTGTCGACAATCTTCGCCACCCGAGTGATGTCCGGGTAGTTCGGCACACCTTCGAACAGCAACGTGGTCGCGCCGTTGGCCAGCGGGCCGTAGACGATATAACTGTGGCCAGTGACCCAGCCAACGTCGGCCGTGCACCAATAAACTTCCCCCGGGCGGTAGTCGAACACACGCTCGTGGGTCATCGCCGCATACAGCAGATAACCGCCCGTGGTGTGCTGCACGCCCTTCGGCTTGCCGGTGGAGCCTGAGGTGTAAAGGATGAACAGCGCTTCCTCAGCGCCCATCTCTTTGGGCGCGCACACGCTGCCCGCCACTTTCATCAGGTCTTCGTACCAGATGTCGCGATGCTGGTTCCACTTGATGTCGCCACCGGTGCGCTTGCACACGATGACTTTCTGGATGCTGCTGGTTTCCGGGTTGGTCAGCGCGTCGTCGACGTTGGACTTGAGCGGGATCTTCTTGCCGGCACGAATGCCTTCGTCAGCGGTGATCACCACTTTGGATTTGCAGTCGATGATGCGACCGGCCAGGGCTTCCGGCGAGAAACCACCGAACACCACCGAGTGAATCGCGCCGATCCGGGTGCAGGCCAGCATGGCTACCACGGCTTCGGGAATCATCGGCATATAGATAGTCACCACGTCACCGCGGTGTACGTCCTGACCACGCAGGGCGTTGGCGAGTTTGCACACTTGTTCGTGCAATTCGCGGTAAGTGATGTTGCGGCTTTCGGAAGGATCGTCGCCCTCCCAGATGATCGCCACTTGATCGCCGCGCTCGGCCAGATGACGGTCGAGGCAGTTATAGGAAACGTTCAGGGTGCCATCGGCGAACCACTTGATGTCGACATGGTGATCGTCGAACGAAGTCTGTTTCACCGTGGTGAAAGGCTTGATCCAGTCAAGACGCTGGGCTTGCTCGCGCCAGAAGCCGTCAGGGTTGACGACCGACTGCTGGTACATGGCTTTGTAGGTCGCCTCGTCAGTCAGCGTGTTAGCCAGAACCTCGGGACGAACGGGATACAGAGAAGCCGCACTCATCTTTCCTACCTCGGTGTAATAGTTGTTTTTGTATGACCCAGTTGTATCCGGGCCGGCCCCATAGAACCATTCGACGATGGTAGTAACAAGCCCCTACAAAACATCCAGTTACCCCGACCGCAAGCCTGACGTCCCTCTCCCAAACACTAACCCCTCCCGTGGGAGCTTGCCTGCAAGCGATTCAGACAACTCGCTCTTTCAGGCAAATTGCTTGGCGAGAACTCGATATCGACCGATTGTTACCAAATCTGCCAAAGGTGTTTATCAAAACCCGCTCTGTTTACCCCCACCTCACGTCCCTAGAATTCACCTCGCCGACAAGGCAAAGCGATTAACAACGATACAGCCCCCACGAAGGCCGTTAATCCAGCTCTCAAGTAATAACTGCAAACGATGAAGTTACACACGCAACCCCATAAAGGTTGCGTGACCCCACTCGACCTCAAAAAGGTAAATCCGAATGAAAGCTTTATGGGTTCTGGCCATCAGCTGTCTGTGCGCAACCGCCATGGCAGACGAGGCCCCGACTGACGTCGCCCAGCAACAACCGGCCGTCGAGGAATACACCTACTCGACTCACCTGGACATCGCCAAAGTTGTCTCCATGAGCGAAGTGCCCAATGTCTGCGAAGTGGTTCCGGCCAAAATGGAATACGACGACTCCAAAGGTCAGCGCCACATCCTGCGTTACAGCATCATGGGCAATGGCTGCACCAATTGACGATTGAGACTGCACCGAATCGGATCTCTCAGCGCTTCATTGAGGGTCGATTCCAGCCCGACTTCGGTCGGGCTCAGTTGTGTCTGGAGCCGTCAAAAATGCTTGCAAAACACTAGATGTAGTGAAAAACACGGTTTTTTGTTCGTTTTTTGAGCAATTCCACATTTACGAAATTTCTTCGAAAAAAAATCTATCCCTGGCAAAGCCCTGTAAACCCACGCTCTCACTGAAAAACCACCCTCCCCGACCGCTCCATGCGCGGATTCGCCTCAGCACGGCCCGTTTTTTTTCCCTATAATGCCGCCCTAATCGGGACAGCAATATTCCCTTACAGGGATGAACAGCCCATCTGAAGCCCCGCAGCAGCGTTCAACGCGAGCTGCGCCCGTCAGAGGCTCTCGGAACCCCGAACAAAATTCTGTTTTATTGCCTGCCTTAGCTGCTGCAAAAAACGATTCCTTAAGATCCAACGCGGTCTGTACGACCGTGTGAAAAACCAACCAATCAGGTTTCACACGGGGCGACAGGCCCTCAAGCAGGAGACGACACGTCATGCTGAGCTGGGACGAATTCGACAAAGAAGACAGTGAAGTAGCAGCAGTGAAAGGCGCCAACGCCGGCCACGCTACTGAAGCCAACATGGACCGCCTCGACAACGCCGGCGGCGCCGCCGCGCTCGAAGCCCGCGCCGTCACCGCCGACGACTCGGCCGCCGTGGCCCGCGCCAAGGCAGCACTGAACTCCCTCGACGTCGCCGAAGGCCTCGCCGAACTCGAAGGCGCCTCCGCCCGTGTCGCCGTTGACGAAAAGCGCATGATCAACTGCCGCGCCGACCTCAACCAACTCGTACCCTTCAAGTACGACTGGGCCTGGCAGAAGTACCTGGACGGTTGCGCAAACCACTGGATGCCGCAAGAAGTCAACATGACCGCCGACATCGCCCTCTGGAAAAACCCGGAAGGCCTGACCGACGACGAGCGCCGCATCGTCATGCGCAACCTCGGCTTCTTCTCCACCGCCGACTCCCTGGTTGCCAACAACCTCGTTCTGGCCGTGTACCGCCTGATCACCAACCCGGAATGCCGCCAGTACATCCTGCGCCAGGCCTTCGAAGAAGCGATCCACACCCAC
>NZ_JBIUWN010000075.1:0-27879 GCF_044743485.1 Pseudomonas sp. NPDC087614
AAAGGAGGAGGGTGAAATCTCCCACGGTCTGTACTGCGCTAACAGTCAGAATCGAGCCTTGTCCCTCCTCCTCCCTTCAAGTCCTACCATACAAGTGAGCCTGCTCGCGAAAGCGCCCGTCCAGCCAACCCATCCTGCGAGCTTGCCGTCCGTCGGAAAAAGCCGCATACCTGTTAGTTCTTACAGTAGCCAGTGCAACCGCTGCGGTGTCTGATTCTTGCTATCCGTCGCATAGCGCGACCTGTGCAGCAAGGAACCCGTGCGATGACCATCGATCAGCCAGATGCCGGTGTATTGATCAATTATCCTGTGAAATTTGCCGGTGCTACTTCCGACGTTATCGTCAGTCCGCCGCCGCCTGCCAACGTGCCGGTGGAAGGGCTGCCGCAGGCCAGTTTTAAAGAAGTGGTCAAACGCGACGGTAATCGTGAGGGTGCGGTGCAGGCGATAGTCGATCCGCCTAAGGGCGGCGTGTATCTGAATATCGCGCTCTACATGAAGGGGCCTCGCGATAGCGTGCGGCAACTGATCGAGCGTAAGCCGGTAACGCCCGCCGAGCAGAATGATCCGGTGTATTTCTATGTGTACCAGTCACAGCTCGACGACGGCGTGCACGTCTTTACTTACGAGGTGGAGCGCGCCAGTGGCAACAGCGGCCCCTCGACCGAGTCATGGGTTCTGTATCACCGAGATCTTCCTGGCGGCAACAATGTGCCGGGTACCGGCGCTCATCCCACCCTCGAGATCAGCCTGCCTGCCGAGTTGGGCGACCCACCCCACATCGGTGAGGAAGAAACGGACGCGGGCGTTCCCTGCACGCTGTCCTACATCTTTCGGCGGGCCTACGACAAAGTCACGCTGGAACTCAATCGCTATCGCTTTAATTTCACCGTCCAGCCCGAGCAGGTCGGCAAACCGTACGTGATCACTATTACCCGGGAAATGTTCGAACTGGCTGGCAACAGTCCTCGATTCGAGATTTCCTACACGGTGGTCGATCAGCTCAATAACCCGACGGACAAGCGGCGCTGGTCGAAGGTGGTCGAGGCTGATGTCGATACCGAACGTGTAACGCTGGAACCGGTAGTCCTCAGGGAAATCCCCACCGAGAACGATGACGACTCAAGCATTGTCGATCTGACGAAGATGAAAGGCGGTCCGTTATGGGCATTGATCCATCTGGTCGACAGGGTCTGGAGAGCCGGGGATGAAATCCACTTGAAGTTCACCGCGATGCTCGGGGGCAGCGAAGTTGCTACCCATGCAGCAACAATGCCGATCACACAGGTTCCCGGGCAGATATCATGGGAGATCCCTAACAACAAAGTCATTGCCGACAGCCGTGTCGAAGTTGTTTATGATCAAGTCAGAGAGGGCGCTGTGATCGGCACTTCGAAGGCTGCCACCGCGCAGGTGATAGGCGAGGTTGTTCCTATTCTTTCTGAAGACTTCGAAGCCTATCCGGAAGGGATGATCTTTCCTGTTGGAGAGAGGGTCGAACTGCCGAGTATGTTTATCACTGTGCTACCGGGGGCAGGTCGCTATGCAAGCATATTGACGGGCAGCGCTCATACACCTGGAATAAATGACGGTAAATCACTCTATGCCGTGCTAAACGACACGGGTACTACTCGGTTGGATTTCAAAATGGCCTACTCATCGATTCAGTTTGGAGCTGTGATGAACGGTTGGGCAGGTGCCGAGTTCATTTACCGCACATATGACCGGCAGGAAAATTTACTTGAAGAAAAGCGTTTCGCTACTCCGGGAAATATTGGAATCCAGCAGACGTTGATTTTTTCTAGACCGGGTATTGTTCGACTCGAGCTCCTGCATATTTCCCCGCCGGGAATAGGAACCAATCTGGTTGTCGACAAGTTCGTGTTCAGGCTATAGACATCGAATAACAGCTTAAAGGATCGCTCATCCCGGGCCGCGTTTGCTGTTAATGCTCCTGCGCCCGATAAGCCCCCGGCGTCAGCCCTGTCCACTTCTTGAACGCCCGGTGAAACGCCGACGGTTCGGAAAACCCGAGCTGTTCGGCAATCTGCTGCAACGACAGATCCGCCCGCCCCAAATGGTAGATGGCGATATCCCGCCGCAACTGATCTTTCAACTCCTGAAAACTGCTGCCTTCCTCGCGCAAATGCCGACGCAGGGTCTGCGGGCTGATGTGCAGGTGCGCGGCCACCGCTTCCAGATCCGGCCAGTTCGCCGTGTCGCGGCTGAGCAAGCGACGCAAGCGGCTGCTCAGGCTGTCGCCGTCATCCGGGCGTGACAGCAGATCCGCCGGGGAGCGTTCGAGGAAATGCTTGAGGGTGCGTTCGTCCTGCAGCAAGGGCATGGGCAGGTAGCGACTGTGAAACAGCAGGCTGCTTTGCGCGGTGCCGAACGTCGTGGGGCAGGGGAACAGCAGATCGTATTCAGCGCCATGCGCCGGTTTCGCATAGCTGAACGTGGCGTGTTCCAGGCGAATGCGCTGGCCGATCAGCCAACTGCCCAGGCGATGCCAGATCACCAGCAGGCTCTCGCTGAGAAAGTGATCCGGGTCCCATAGCTGCGAATCGTCAAGGCTCAGCCGCACCCATTCGTCTTCGCGGCTCAGGGTCAGGCGCGGGGCCTGGGGGAACAGGCTGTAGAACAACAAACCGCGTTGCAGGGCTTTCTCCAGGTTGCGGCAATGAATCGAGGCGTGGCACATCATGGCGAAGCTGCCGGGTTTGCTTGGTGCGTTGCCCAATCCCAGGTATTCGTCGTCCAGCACCAGCCACAGTGCCTGGATCAAACGGGTGAACTGCTCCGGGGCAATGCGTGCACGAGGCTCGTCGAGCAATTCAGGGCTGATCCCCAGTTGCTGCAACAGGCCCGAATAGTCGAACCCTGAGCGACGTGCGCCGCCGAGGGCGGCACGGGCGAAATGGCTGGCAATGGTGCGTTCGCGCATAAGCGGCAAATCCTTTCTCAGGCGCCGGATGGTAGCCGGGGTGCATCAAGGGCAACAAGGCGGATTTCCGCCAAATTGTAGGACGAGAAGCGGTGGGTTGGCGGAAATCCGCCAGGGCAGGGGCGACGAACGCTGACATCTATGAGCCTGCAATCCCTGATATCAAAAGGCTTGCCGCGAAATGCACCAACGTGGCACGACGCTTGCGATAGGAGTGTCAGAAGCGTGCGTTGATCCGCAGGATAAAGCGCCATTCGACACAACAAATCCCTCCAGTGCAGGAGGGTTCGCAATTTAAGGTTTTGCGGACAACAGATGGATGTTGCCCAGCGAGACGCTTGAGGACACTTGCAATGACGACTCGTCAGCCACTGTATAAATCCCTGTATTTCCAGGTGATCGTTGCCATCGCCATCGGCATTCTGGTCGGTCACTTCTATCCGCAGACCGGTGTGGCGCTCAAGCCGCTGGGTGACGGGTTCATCAAACTGATCAAAATGGTCATCGCGCCGATCATCTTCTGTACCGTTGTCAGCGGTATCGCGGGTATGCAGAGCATGAAGTCGGTGGGCAAGACCGGCGGCTACGCGCTGTTGTACTTCGAAGTGGTTTCCACCATCGCCTTGCTGATCGGTCTGGTGGTGGTCAACGTTGTGCAGCCGGGCGCCGGCATGCACATCGACGTGACAACGCTGGATGCCTCGAAAATCGCCTCCTATGTCACGGCCAGTAAAGACCAGAGCATCGTCGGTTTCCTGCTTAACGTCATCCCGAACACCATTGTCGGTGCATTCGCCACCGGCGATATCCTGCAAGTGCTGATGTTCTCGGTGATTTTCGGTTACGCCCTGCATCGCCTCGGTTCCTACGGCCGTCCGCTGCTGGACCTGATTGATCGCTTCGCGCATGTGATGTTCAACATCATCAACATGATCATGAAACTGGCGCCGCTCGGTGCGCTGGGTGCCATGGCCTTCACCATCGGTGCTTACGGTGTCGGCTCGCTGGTGCAGTTGGGTCAACTGATGATCTGCTTCTACATCACCTGCGTACTGTTCGTCGTCGTGGTGCTGGGCTCCATCTGCCGCGCGCATGGTTTCAGCGTGTTGAAACTGGTTCGCTACATCCGTGAAGAACTGCTGATCGTGCTGGGTACTTCCTCGTCCGAGTCGGCGCTGCCACGCATGCTGATCAAGATGGAGCGTCTGGGCGCGAAGAAATCCGTTGTGGGTCTGGTGATCCCGACCGGTTACTCGTTCAACCTCGACGGTACTTCGATCTACCTGACCATGGCGGCCGTGTTCATCGCTCAAGCGACCGACACCCACATGGACATCACTCACCAGATCACCCTGCTGCTGGTGCTGCTGCTGTCCTCCAAAGGCGCTGCCGGTGTCACCGGTTCGGGCTTCATCGTGCTGGCGGCCACGCTGTCGGCGGTCGGTCACCTGCCGGTGGCCGGTCTGGCGCTGATCCTGGGTATCGACCGCTTCATGTCCGAAGCTCGCGCGCTGACCAACCTGGTCGGCAACGCCGTTGCCACCCTCGTTGTGGCCAAGTGGGTGAATGAGCTGGACACCGACGTGCTGCAATCCGAGCTGGCCTCGGGCGGTCGTGGTATCTCCGATGTGCGTGAAGAAGATGACCTGGGTGTGGCTGAAGGCCCAACCCCTAACAGCGTCAGCTAACTCGTGCTTGCATGAAAAAACCCGCTTCGGCGGGTTTTTTTTGGCCTGCGATTTGAGCACAACGGTCATGTTTACTGACACATCCGGTGATTGCCGCATGGCGGTTAGCTGCCTAGGCTGAGTGCATCGCACAAGGAGATCGCCCATGTCCGCACCGCTGGCCTCACTGAAGATTCTGGATTTCTCGACGTTGTTGCCGGGGCCCTTCGCCTCGCTGCTGCTGGCGGACATGGGCGCCGACGTGCTGCGCATCGAGTCGCCCACGCGCATGGATCTGCTGCGGGTGCTGCCGCCCCATGACGGCGGGGTATCAGCCAGCCACGCGTATCTCAATCGCAACAAGCGCAGCCTGGCGCTGGACTTGAAACAGCCCGCGGCGCTGGACGTGATCAAGCAGTTGCTGGGCGATTACGACATTGTGCTTGAGCAGTTTCGCCCCGGTGTGATGGAGCGTTTGGGGCTGGGTTACGAGGCGTTGAAAGCCATCAATCCGAAGCTGATTTACGTGTCGATCACCGGTTACGGCCAGACCGGGCCTTACAAGGATCGCGCCGGCCACGACATTAACTATCTGGCCCTGGCCGGGCTGTCCAGTTACACCGGCCGCGCCGACAGCGGGCCTCTGCCGCTGGGCATGCAGGTGGCCGATGTCGCCGGCGGCTCGCTGCATGGGGTTGTCGGTCTGTTGGCGGCGGTGATTGCGCGTCAGCAAACCGGGCAGGGCACGCATCTGGACGTGAGCATGACGGACTGCGCCTTCAGCCTCAATGCCATGGCCGGCGCCGGCTATCTGGCTTGCGGCGAGGAGCCGGGGTGGGAAGACCAGATGCTCAATGGCGGCAGCTTCTACGACTATTACCGTTCCCGCGATGGGCGCTGGATGTCGGTGGGCAGTTTGGAGCCGGGTTTCATGCAGCCACTGTGTACGGCGCTGGGCCGGCCGGAGCTGGCGGCGTACGGCCTGTCACCCAAGCCTGAGCAACAGCAGGCGCTCAAGGAGGCGTTGAAGGTTGAATTCGAGAAGCATGACTTTGCCGAACTGTGCGCGCTGTTTGCCGGGCTCGATGCCTGTGTCGAGCCGGTGTTGAGCCTGGGTGAGGCGCTGCAGCATCCACAGTTGCAGGCGCGGGAACTGGTGACGCAGGTGCCGCGGGGAGATGGCACGACGCAGGCGCAGATGGCGTGTCCGCTGAAGTTTTCCGAGGCTTTACCGGCGCCGCGGCATGTCGGGGCGGTGTTGGGGGAGCATACGGATCAGGTGTTGGGGGCGTTGGGGTTTAGTGCGCAGCGGATTACCGAATGGCGTGTTGCCAAAGTAATTCTTTAGAGCCAGTGCTAGCGATGGGGCCAGTTGTAACAACACTTATTCCACCCGCATTTCACCACTGAATACCAACGTGTTCCGGCACCGCCGGCACAAATACCGCCGCCCCTGCCGCACCAGGCTGTGACGCTGCGCCGAAAACGGAAAATCGCTGTCTGCACACGGGCATTTATAGATATAGCGCGTCACGCTGCGGCGTTTGACTTGATAGGTATGGCAGCGATCCGGCGGCAGTTCATAAACGCCGCGCATGATCAGTTGCCACTCCTCGCCGTGGGGCTGAATGCGGTCGCCAAACAGTTGATGGGCGATCAGGTGCGCGACTTCATGGGCCACGGTCTGCTTGAGGAAATGCTCGGTGTTTTCCCGGTACAGCTGTGGGTTGAAGCGCAGCAGGTTCTCGTGCAGATGCGCGACCCCGGCTTTTTGCCCGCGCAGCTTGAGGCTCACCACAGGGCGTTGGAAGTGACGTTTGAAAAAGGATTCAGCGAGTTGGTAGCAGTCTTCGACGCGGGTATTGAGTTGCTCGGGCATGCTTGATGGATCTCCAGAGGTGTCGAGTATGCCGCAACCCTTGGGACTTGCGAATCGCCGAGCTGCCGAATGGTCATCCTGCACGCGAGAAGGCCGCCTTGCGGCGGCCTCTATTGGCAGGTCTGGTTTTTCTCAGGCAGGACGCTTTTCTAGTTGGTATAGACCGGGCCGACGCCCAGCCCCCAGACGATCACGGTGAACGCCATGATGGCCACGAGCACCACCAGACCCACCGCCAGCACCGAGCTGGAAAACAGAAAACCCTCGTCGGATGGAATATTCATGAAGGTCGGAAGACCGACATAGAGCAGATACACCGTGTAGCAGATGGCCGCCGTACCGACGATCATCCCCAGCCACATATGCGGATACAACGCCGCCAACCCGCCGACGAACAGCGGTGTCGCGGTGTAAGTGGCGAATGCAACGCAACGGGCCAGGCTCGGGTTGGCGTCATAGGTGCGCGCCATCCAGTGCACGAAGGCCCCCATGACCGCGACGCCGCCGAGCATCGCCAGATAAGACATGACCGTCATCCAGATCGCGCTTTCGACCGTGAGCATCACGGGGGCGCGGTTGCCGATCACCCAGCCGACCTGAGTGGTGCCGATGAAGGCCGAGACAGCCGGGATAGCCGCCAGGATCAGCGTGTGCGTCAGGTACATGTGGCTGATGCTTTCCTCTTGGTCGCCACGGATTTCTTTCCATTCCTGATCGGGGTGGGTAAAAAGTCCCACTACGTGATGGATCATGCCAGTCACTCCTCTTGTTATTGCCATCGCCCCCCAGCGGAGCGCCTACGGGCCAATGAGGCCGAGCAAGTTCAGGTCTTCAAATGCGTGCGACCTTACGTCGCAGTATAGAAAGGTCTGAACCGCACCGGGACCAGGGGGTTAGAGCAAATCGCGCTGTAAACACACGGGTTAATCGCCGTGGGGTCTGTAAAAGGCGAATCGGCCAGTGGCGACAACCTGTGACCACAACCTCAGGGTTTTTGCGTAAAATGCCGGCCTTTCGTCACACCTCACGGATTTCGCGTCATGGGCACTCTTACGGTCAATCAGAACAAACTGCAAAAGCGCCTGCGCCGCCTGGCCGGCGAAGCGGTCGCCGATTTCAACATGATCGAAGACGGCGACAAGGTCATGGTCTGCCTGTCCGGGGGCAAGGACAGCTACACCATGCTCGACGTACTGATGCACCTGCAGAAGGTTGCGCCGATCAAGTTCGAGATCGTCGCCGTGAACATGGACCAGAAGCAGCCGGGCTTCCCGGAGCACGTGCTGCCGGCCTACCTCAAAGAACTGGGCATCGAGTACCACATCGTCGAGAAAGACACTTACTCGGTGGTCAAAGAGCTGATTCCGGAAGGCAAGACCACCTGCTCGCTGTGCTCGCGCCTGCGTCGTGGCACGCTGTACACCTTTGCCGATGAAATCGGTGCGACCAAAATGGCCCTCGGTCATCACCGCGACGACATCGTTGAAACGTTCTTCCTCAACATGTTCTTCAACGGCTCGCTCAAGGCGATGCCGCCCAAGCTGCGCGCCGACGACGGTCGCAACGTGGTAATCCGCCCGCTGGCCTACTGCAACGAGAAGGACATTCAGGCGTACTCGGACTTCAAGGCATTCCCGATCATCCCGTGCAACCTCTGCGGTTCGCAGGAAAACCTGCAGCGTCAGGTGGTCAAGGAAATGCTTCAGGACTGGGATCGCAAGACCCCGGGTCGCACCGAAAGCATCTTCCGCAGTTTGCAGAATGTGGTGCCGTCGCAACTGGCTGACCGCAACCTGTTCGACTTCACCAGCCTGAAGATCGACGAAACGGCGGCTTCGCGCTTCGTTAACGTCGTCAACCTGTAAACACCATCCCTGTGGGAGCGGGCTTGCCCGCACACATTGGTTTCTTCGCTTCACTCAACAGGAGAGGGCATGCGCGATTACAAGTGGCTGCACGAATACTGTCTGAACCGTTTTGGTTCAGCGGCTGAACTGGAAGCCCATCTGCCCGTTCCCAAGACCCCGGCGCAACTGCGCAAGATCAGCGATGATCGCTACCTCTCGACCATGGCCCTGCGCGTGTTTCGCGCCGGGCTCAAGCACAGCTTGGTCGACGCCAAATGGCCGGCGTTTGAAGAGGTGTTCTTCAAGTTCGACCCGGAAAAAGTCGTGCTGATGAGCGCCGAGCACCTTGAACGCTTGATGCAGGACGCGCGGATCATCCGCCACTTGGGCAAGCTCAAGAGTGTGCCGCGCAATGCGCAGTTCATTCTGGATGTGGAGAAGGAGAAGGGCAGTTTCGGCGCGTTGATTGCCGACTGGCCGGTGACCGATATTGTCGGTCTGTGGACCTACCTGAAAAAGCACGGCCATCAGTTGGGCGGGCTATCGGCGCCGCGCTTTTTGCGCATGGTCGGCAAGGATACGTTTGTGCCGAGCTACGACGTGGTCGCGGCGTTGAATGCGCAGAAGATCGTCGACAAGGCGCCGACCAGCCTGCGCGATCTGGCCATTGTGCAGAATGTGTTCAACCAGTGGCATGAAGAGAGTGGCGGCCGGCCGATGAGCCAGATTTCGATGATGCTGGCTTATACCGTCAATCACTGACACCGAGTCCGCCCCTTCGCGAGCAAGTCCGCTCCCACAGCGGATTTGTGGACGCCACGGATCCCCTGTGGGAGCGGGCTTGCTCGCGAAGGCGCCGGCTCAGGCGCCGCAAATCTCGCCTTCACCCGCCAGTTTGCGATTCAACTGATACCGCCACCGCACATACAGCAGCGCCGAGCAGAACACTGCCAGGCTCGCGAGCATCTCCAGAATGCCGAACAACTGCCGGTTCGGGTCATACGCCGCCAGCGCGCCTTTGATGAAATACAGATTCACCACAAAGCACATCCACGAATGTCCGCGAGCGCTGCCCATGATCATGGCCGGCGCGAGGACGATCCACGGGACCAGTTCGACCAGCAGAATCACCCACGGTCGCGCACCGTGCAGGTCGGCAAAGATCAGGTAGTAAGCGGCGAGCAATCCGGCCAGGCCGAAAAAGCACAACAGACTGATAATCCGCATCGCTTTGACGCGCGGCTCGAGCCACGCGACGGAGGGTAGAATCTTCGGCTTCCTGGCCATGTCAGTCCTCCAGTTTTTGGGCTGTCTTGGCCAGACGCAGGCCGAGTGCGCGACACAGCGCCACTTCGTGCTGATCCAGACCGCTTTTACCATCAGCCCCGGCATGATGGCTGGCACCGTAAGGCGTGCCGCCGCCCTGGGTTTCCAGCAGCGCCGATTCGCTGTACGGCAGGCCGGTGATCAGCATGCCGTGGTGCAGCAGGGGCAGCATCATCGACAGCAACGTGGTTTCCTGACCGCCGTGCAGGCTGGCGGTGGAGGTGAACACGCCGGCCGGTTTGCCGACCAGTGCGCCGGTCAGCCACAGATTGCTGGTGCCATCGAGGAAGTACTTGAGCGGTGCGGCCATGTTGCCGAATCGGGTGGGGCTGCCGAGGGCCAGACCGGCGCAATTCTTCAGATCATCAAGGGTGGCGTAGAGCGCGCCTTCATCAGGGATGTCCGAGGCCACGGCTTCGCATTCGGTGGAGATCGCCGGCACGGTGCGCAGGCGTGCTTCAAGACCGGCCTGCTCAACGCCGCGGGCAATCTGCCGCGCCATCTCGTTGGTCGAGCCGCTGCGGCTGTAATACAACACCAGAATGTACGGCGCGCTCACGGCAGCAACTCCAGAATCTGTTCCGGCGGACGGCCGATGACGGCTTTGTCGCCAGCTTCAAGAATCGGTCGCTCCATCAGTTTTGGATGCTGGGCGATGGCGGCGATCAGTTGATCTTCGCTGAGGCTACTGTCGGCGAGCTGAAGCATTTTGTATTCATCTTCCCCGGTGCGCAGCAGTTGCCGTGCGCTGATCCCCAGCTTGCCGAGCAGCGCCTTGATGTGCGCCGCATCCAGCGGGGTTTCGAGGTAACGCACGACGATCGGGGTCAGGCCGCGGGCTTCCAGCAGTTCCAGTGCGCCGCGGGATTTCGAGCAGCGCGGATTGTGATAAAGCGTCAGATCGGTCATGGCGGGTCGCTTCTGGCGTAAAGTGGCGGCTATTCTAACTGTGCAGCGCACAATCCAGAACCTTCAGAGACGATGGGTCGCAGGCGCATTCAAATTTTCACAAGGAACACGACATGACACGGCGATTGGCAGCGGCATTGACCATGATCGGGGCGTTGATGCTGGGGGGCTGCGGCAATGATTACGGCATCGACCAGAATGGTCAGAAGGTGGCGTCCGAGCGCCTGGACAAACAATGGGTGGTGCTCAACTACTGGGCCGAATGGTGTGGGCCGTGCCGGACCGAAATTCCGGAGCTCAACCATCTGGCAGACGAGCTCAAGAGCAAGAACGTCGGCGTGTTCGGGGTCAACTTCGACAACGTGCAGGGGGAAGAGCTGAAGAGCGCCAGCGAAAAACTGGGCATCCAGTTCACCGTGCTGGCGCAGGATCCGGCGGAGTTGTTCGAGTTGCCGCGCAGCGAGGCGTTGCCGGTGACTTACATCATCGACAACAAAGGCAAGGTGCGGGAGCAGTTGCTGGGTGAGCAGACGGCGGCCGGGGTGATGGCCAGGCTTGAGGCGTTGCAGGCTACCCAGTAGGCACGCCGAGCTTTTGCCGAAAGCGAGCTTCAGTGGTGAGGGGATAAGTCCCCTCACCACAAATGATCAACCCTCTTCCAGCCACCAGCGCAGCGGTTTGCCTTGCGCCGGCCAGAAGCGCATCTGCTCGATGGGCGAGATGTCCCAGCGCTGCACGCCTTCCAATGCCTGCAGGAAACGCTGCTCCTGCTCCATCAGTGCTGGTGCGCACAGCTTGCGGGTCTTGCCGATCTTGCCGAAGCTCAACTTGTTGCCATCGAGCGTGTAAGGCGCGAACCAATGGTTGCAGCCGCCGTTGCCATAGGCGCGACCATCATCGCCAAGTGTCACGGTCAGATGGCTGTAATCCATCAACGGCCGCTCGCCGATCCACTCCAGAATGTAGCTGCGGTTCTGTTGCAACTGCACAGGCTCCGCGGCGCAGCCCATCAGGCCAACACCGACCAGAGCGGCCAGGGCAAGGCGTTTCATCACGCAGGCTCCTGGCATTTCGGGCACAGGTGCTTGTCGCCAACGGCTTTCCAGCCCAGTTCGGCGATGCGCGCCGTAGCCGCTGGTTTTTCTGCGGTTTTGCCCAGCTTGGCGTCGACGGCGAATTCAAAGCTCAGCTCTTTGGCGCAGCTGTCGCAGTTGACCTGCCAGGTGTGAATCGCCAGTTCGCCGAACACCGGGCCCGTGGTCATCGCGGTCCATTGGCCCGGCGGATTGATCAGGTGGCGGACGGTTTCGACGGTCAGGCGCATGGACAAGTCCTTGCTGCCTTTGAGGGTGACCAACAGGGCGTCACCGATGCGGATCGAGCCACCATTGCCGGTGACCTGATAGCGGCCCGGAACAAGGGCGCGGCATTCGGTGAGGGTGTGTTGCGGGTTCATCAGGTTGTAGCGGAAATCGTGTTCGACCATGGGTCCTCCAAATATGCGCGACATGCTAGCACGGGCCACGTTGCAGAATGACGCACGCTTGTGACCTTCGATCAGGTTCAAATCGGCTTGCACACATGGCAAACTGCCGCCCTCGACTCTGAAGGAACGGAACATGGCGCTTATCGAATGTTATGAATGCAAGCGCAGCATCAGCTCAGAAGCCTCGGCGTGCATTCATTGCGGGGCTCCGATGGCAGAGCAGCCAACCCACGCACAAGCCCAGACCGCAGCGGCCCCCGTTCAGCCTTCGACGATTTCTTTCGGCAGTCTGCCGCGTAACCAGGCCGTGCCCGAGGCATTTGTCCCTCCGGCGCCTGAGCCTTTGCCAAAAGTCATGCCGGCCGCAGCGGGGCGTCGGCGTCGGCAACAGGCCGAACAAACGGTTGCGCGGCCCATCAATGAAGATGGCAGCCGTCCGGTGGAAAGCTGGCTGAAGATCATGGTGTTCCTGTTGCCAATGGTTTTCGTCTGGTTTCTGCTGCGCAGCGGGCACTCGGCGAAGCAGCGGCTTTTCGGCTTCGGCTGGCTGGCGCTATTGATTCTGGCGTCCTCGCTATCACCGAAATAAAACGTTAAACCCTCAACCCTCGACCTGATTTTGCGGCGATCCCGCCGCCCAGGTCGCGATGTTGTGCAGGGTCGTTGCGGCAATCGCGCCCAGCGCTTCATGCGTCAGAAACGCCTGATGCGCGGTGATGATCACGTTCGGGAAGGTCAGCAATCGCGCCAACACGTCGTCCTGCAACGGCAGGTCGGAGCGATCCTCGAAAAACAACTGCGCTTCTTCTTCATACACATCCAGCCCCAGGTAGCCGAGCTGCCCGTCCTTCAAGGCGTCGATCAACGCTGGCGTGTCGACCAAAGCGCCGCGCCCGGTGTTGATCAGCATGGCGCCGGCTTGCATGTGCGCCAGTGAATCACGGTTGATCAGGTGTTTGCTCTGCTCGTTGAGCGGGCAGTGCAGGCTGACGATTCGCGATTGCGCGAGCAACTCCGGCAGGCTCAGATAGCGTGCGCCGAGCGCCAGGACGTCGGGGTTTGGATACGGATCACAGGCCAGCAATTTACAGCCGAAACCGTGCATGATTTTCGCGAACGTGGCGCCGATCTGCCCGGTGCCGACGATGCCGACGGTCTTGCCGACCAGATCGAAACCGGTCAGCCCGTGCAGGCTGAAATCGCCCTCGCGGGTGCGGTTGTACGCGCGGTGCAAGCGTCGGTTGAGGGCCAGGATCAGTGCGACAGCATGTTCGGCCACGGCATGGGGCGAGTAGGCCGGGACACGCACGACGGTCAGGCCGAGACGTTTGGCTGCGGCCAGATCGACATGGTTGTAACCGGCCGAGCGCAAGGCAATCAATCGGGTGCCGCCGGCGGCCAGTCGCTCCAGCACCGCCGCGCCGAGATCGTCATTGATGAACGCGCAAACCACCTCGTGCCTGTCGGCCAGTGCGGCGGTGTCGAGGCTGAGCCGGGCAGGTTGAAAATGCAGTTCGATGTCCGTCGGGCAGTCGGCCGCGAGAAAACTGTCGCGGTCGTAGGCCTGGCTGCTGAAAACGATTGTGCGCATTGAATCCTCCTGGAACATCGACCCGGGTTGAAGCACCCGAATCCACTTTAGCCGGGTCTGCGTCGACCGGCATTGCGCTGGATCAGGCGCTGATCCTCGCTTGCGCTGCCAGTCGGTTCATCGCTCGCTCCAGTTCATCGAGCGCTTGCGCGGCTTTTGGGTCGTCCTGTTTGAGCAGGGTTTCGCTGCGCTGACAGGCGGCGCGCAATTGCGGTACGCCGCAGTAGCGTGTGGCGCCGTGCAGGCGATGGACTCGTTCGATCAGTGCATTCTGATCGTGGCTGTCGCGTGCATTGCGGATGGCTTCGCGGTCGGCCTCCAGCGAGGCCAGCAACATCGCCAGCATGTCCGCCGCCAGATCTGCTTTACCGGCAGCCAGGCGCAAACCTTCCTCGTGATCGAGTACCGGCAGTTCGTTTTGGCCGGCAGTGCTTTCGCTGGCCCGCTCCGGCCCCTGATTGCGCAGGGCTAGACCGGTCCACTTCAACACGACCTGCGCCAGTTGCCGTTCGCTGATCGGTTTGGTCAGGTAGTCGTCCATGCCGCTTTGCAGTAACGCACGTTTTTCGTTGGCCATGGCGTGGGCGGTGAGGGCGACGATCGGCAGCGGCGTGCAATGCCGCTCACTTTCCCACTGGCGGATGGTTTCGGTGCTCTGGCGGCCGTCCATGCCCGGCATTTGCACGTCCATCAGTACCAGGTCGAAGGATTCGGTCTGTACTGCTTTGACTGCGGCGTAACCGCTTTCCACGGCGAGGACCTTGGCGCCCATGTCTTCGAGCAGGGTTTGCACCAGCAACAGGTTGGCCGGGTTGTCATCGACGCAAAGCACTCGCGGCGCGCGACTCGACAGCGGCTCGCCGGGTTCGGTGCGTGGTTGGCGCGGGTTGGCCAGATCCGATAGCGCCCGGCGCAGTTTGCGCGTGCAGGCCGGTTTGGCTTGCAGTTGGCTGTGTGGATTGGGCACCGACAGATGGAACAGCGTCTGTTCCGTGGTCGGGCACAGCACCAACACTTTGCAACCCAGGTGTTCGAGATCCCAGATATGCTGGTTCAGACGTTCCGGCAACATGTCGTTGCTGGTGATGCCGATTACCGCCAGATCAATCGCCTGATCGGTCTGATGCGCGCCGGTGACGCCATTGGTCAGGCTTTCCAGGGTGTTGAACGGTGTGACATTGAGGCCGCAGTCTTCCAGTTGATGCTGCAACGCCTGACGCGCCAGTTCGTGGTTTTCCAGCACCGCCACCCGACGTCCGAGCAGCGGCGCCGAGGGCAGGTCTTCGGCATCGTCGCGGGCCTTGGGCAGGCTCAGGCTGATCCAGAATTCCGAGCCTTCGCCCGGCGTGCTCTCGACGCCGATTTCGCCGCCCATCTGTTCGATCAGTCGCTTGGAAATCACCAGACCCAGACCGGTGCCTCCGGGTTGGCGCGACAGCGAGTTGTCAGCCTGACTGAAGGCCTGGAACAACGCCCGTACGTCCTGGCTCGACAAGCCGATGCCGGTGTCCTGAATGCTGATGCGCAGTTGCACGCTGTCCTCGTGTTCTTCCTCAAGCATGGCTCGCGCGACGATGGTGCCTTCGCGGGTGAACTTGATCGCGTTGCTGACCAGGTTGGTGAGGATCTGCTTCAGGCGCAACGGGTCGCCGACCAGCGACAGTGGCGTGTCGCGGTACACCAGGCTGACCAGTTCAAGCTGTTTGGCGTGGGCGGCCGGGGCAAGAATCGTCAAGGTGTCCTGCAACAGATCGCGCAGGTTGAACGGGATATGGTCGAGCACCAGTTTGCCGGCTTCGATTTTCGAGAAATCGAGGATCTCGTTGATGATGCCCAGGAGGCTGTCGGCGGACTTTTCAATGGTGCCCAGATAATCGAGCTGACGCGGCGTCAGTTCGCTTTTCTGCAACAGGTGAGTGAAGCCGAGAATGCCATTGAGCGGCGTGCGAATCTCGTGGCTCATGTTGGCGAGGAACTCGGATTTGATCCGGCTTGCCTCCAGCGCCTCCTTACGGGCCAGGTCCAGTTCGATGTTCTGGATCTCGATGGTTTCCAGGTTCTGGCGCACGTCTTCGGTGGCTTGATCGACACTGTGCTGCAATTCTTCGCGGGCGTTTTGCAGGGTGCCGGCCATGCGGTTGATGCCCGACGCCAGCTCATCGAGCTCCTGGCTGCCAAGGGGTGGCAGGCGGGTTTCCAGATGACCATCCTTGAGTTGCGCGACGGCTTGTTTGATCTGGCCCAGCGGGCGGTTGATGGTGCGCCCCATGCGCAATGCGAGCAAAGCCGCACCAGCGAGGCCTGCGGCGATCAGCAGCAGGCTGGCGAACAGGCTGCGATAACCGCGCAGCAGCATGCCGTTGTGGGACAGCTCCAGTTCGACCCAGCCCAGCAGGCGGTCGGACTCTTCGGGGATCACCTCACCGGCAAGGTTGCGGTGTCTGCCGAAGACCGGCATCAGGTAACGAGTCGCGTCATTGCCGCTGCGTCTTTGCAGTTGGGCGCTGTCGCCGCTCGGCGCCTGATTGAGCATGGTGGGGCCGGCGTGGGCCAGCGGCGTGCGATCCGGCGCGAGGAAGGTCACCCCGCGCATGTCCGGTTGTTCGAGGGACTGGATGGCAATGCGTTCGAGCAATTCGTTGTTGCCATGGCCCATGGCGGGAGCTACCAGCGGCGCCAGTTGCTCAGCGATCATTTCGCCACGCTGCATCAATTGGGTCTGCAAGTCGGACTGCTGCGTCCAGGTGAAATAACCACCCAGCACCAGCGCCATCAGGCTGGTCGGCAACAAGGTCAGCAGCATCACGCGACCTTTGATTCCCAGTTTCTTGAGCACACCTGTCTCCTGCATCCCGCTGATCTGTTGACTCATGCGTGCATCCGGCACGCGGCATGGGCGCAGTGTAGCGATTTGCTCGCGGGCAATCTTCGGAAAAATGGTGTCGTGGTCGGTCTGTGCATCGGTGCGCGTTTGTCTGGCAGGCCAGGCTTGGGTTGCCCGATGTCCCTCAATCTTGAATAATCGCGCTCAACTGAGAATTATTTGCAGATACTCATGAATCCTGTTTCCGTCGTTCAGCCACGCATTCTTTCCATCGAAGACGATCCGGTCCTGGGGGCCTACGTTCACGAACACCTGGGCCGCAGCGGCTTTCAGGTGACGTGGTGCCAGAACGGCCAGGAAGGTCTGAACATCGCTCAGCATCAACCGTTTGACGTGGTGCTGGTGGATATTCTGCTGCCCGGGCTGGACGGTCTCAAGGTGCTGACCCAGTTGCGACAGAGTCATTCGACGCCAGTGCTGCTGATGTCGGCGCTGGGGGCCGAGGCTGATCGCATCAGTGGTTTCCGCTTGGGCGCCGATGACTATTTGCCCAAACCGTTCAGCATGGCCGAATTGCATGTGCGCATCGAAGCGATTCTGCGGCGGGTGGCCCTGGATCGTCGCCCGGCGCCTGTAGCCGTGCCCGTGGCGCCGGGTACGCTGCGCTTCGACGATCAACAGAGCGATGTGTTTTTTCGCGAACAACCGGCGGGGCTGACCCGCAGCGAATTCCGCCTGCTGGAAACCCTCGATCGCTATGATGAGGAGGTGCTGAGCAAGGCCTTTCTTTATCAGCATGTTCTGCAACGCGGTTACGCGGCCCATGACCGCAGCCTCGATATGCACATCAGCCAGATCCGCCGCAAACTCAAGGCCATCGGTTATACCGAGCGCGAAGTGCGCACGGTCTGGGGCAAGGGCTATGTGTTGAGTGCCGCTGATGAAAGTGTCTGAACTGCCGGGGCGTCATTCGCTGTTCTGGAAGCTGGCCTTTCTGTTGGTGGCGTTCTGTTTGCTGATGATCTGGCTGAGCTGGTCGTGGGGCCGGTACATGGAGCAACGCAATCAGTTTCTCTCCAGCGAGGCGCGTGGCACCTTGATGCGTTATGCCAGCGAAGCCGAGCAGGCTTGGCAGCGGGGCCGGCGCGAAGGCGTCGATAGCTGGTTGCAGAGCATGGAGTTGCGCGAAGCCGCCTGGGTCGGCGTGATCGGCAGCAACTTGCAATCGTTGAGCAATGAGCCGCTCAATGACCGGGAAATCCAGCACCTGACTTTTCTGCGCGGGCTCGATTGGCCGATCCACAAGCAGGGGCGGCCGTGGCTGCGCATACCGTTTCCCCAAGCCCCCTCCGTTGGCAGTCTGGTGATCGAACTCCCCGAGCGTTTTCTGCCGGGCAAATATCGAGTGTTCTGGCGGGTGATCACCAACGGCGTGATTCCCGGCCTGTTCACTTTATTACTGTGCGTTGGCCTGTATCGCCTGCTGGTGGTGCCGCTGAACAACCTGCGTGAACAGGCCAACGCCTGGCGCGCCGATCAATTGAATGTGCGACTGTCGAGCGGTATCACCCAGCGACCGGACGAACTCGGCGAACTGGCCCGGGCGTTCGACTCGATGTCCGAACGTTTGCAATCGAGCGTCGCGCTGCAACAGCAATTGTTGCGCGACCTCTCCCATGAACTGCGTACACCGCTGAGTCGACTGCGCGTGGCCAGCGAAAGCGAGCAAAGCCTGGTGCAATTGCGCGAGCGCATCGGGCGTGAAGTCGACGGCATGCAACGGTTGGTCGAAGACACGCTGCAACTGGCCTGGCTGGATACTGACCGCTCACCGTTGCCGAATGAGGCCATCCAGATCCAGGCGCTGTGGGAAATGCTCACCGATAACGCCTGTTATGAAAGCGGCTGGTCAAGTCTGCAATTGCAGTGTTCCGTCGAAGCGTCGTGCTGGGTGCGCGGCAATCTCAATACGCTGGCGCAGGCGCTGGAAAACATTTTGCGTAATGCCATTCGTCACTCGCCTGAGGGTGGGATCGTGCGCCTGGATGGGCGACGGGAGGGGAGTTATTGGCATCTGTGTCTGGAGGATCAGGGGGGCGGGGTGGCTGACGGGGATCTGCAGCGGATTTTTGATCCGTTCATCCGACTGGATGGGGCGCGGCCGGGCAATGGCGGGTTCGGGTTGGGGTTGAGCATTGCCAGGAATGCGGTGCAGCGCCAGGGCGGGACGTTGTGGGCGGAGAACAGCGGGACGGGGTTGCGACTGAATTTTCGGTTGGTTGCTGATGAGGGGGTTGCTTCGACTGACGCTTTCGCGAGCAGGCTCGCTCCTGCATTGGGGTTGTGTTCGCCGCTGACTGTGTGAAGGAAACGGTTCTCTTGTAGGCGTGAGCCTGCGCGCGATGTAGTCCTATGGAATGTCCATTTCCGCCGACTTTGCGGGAGTGCTCTCGTATTTTTGTACGATATTTCCCAAGCAGAAT
Source organism: Pseudomonas sp. NPDC087614 (assembly GCF_044743485.1). Lineage (NCBI taxonomy): Bacteria > Pseudomonadati > Pseudomonadota > Gammaproteobacteria > Pseudomonadales > Pseudomonadaceae > Pseudomonas > Pseudomonas sp. NPDC087614. The sequence continues at coordinate 18,957 of NZ_JBIUWN010000075.1, forward strand.
CGGCGGTCATTTGAAGGTTCGTTGAGCGTTTAAGCTCGCGCTTCACCTCATCTTCAAGGAATTGCGCATGAATGCCTCCAGCGTTACCGGTATCTCGGATGGCGATCGTTTTAACGAAGTGTTAGCGCTGATCAACAGTGCCAGGCACCAGGCCATGCAGACCGTCAATACACAACTGATTGAGCTGTATTGGCAGGTCGGTGCACATATCAGTCGCAAGATTGAGCGGGCGGAGTGGGGGGATTCAGTGGTTGGTCAATTGGCTGAACATTTGGCTCTGACCCAACCGGGACTGCGAGGTTTTACCCGGTCCAATCTATTTCGTATGCGTCAGTTTTATGAAATTTATCGCGGCGAAGAAAAAGTCGCACCACTGGCGCGACAATTATCCTGGTCGCACAACGTGATCATTTTCGGCCAAAGCAAACGCCCGGAAGAGCGGGAGTTCTACCTGAAAATGGCGGTTCAGGAAAAATGGTCGAAGCGCGAACTGGAGCGCCAGTTCAAGGCAGCCCTGGAGATATTTCGCGACGCCTACATGGTCGAATTTCTCGACTTGCCCGGCGTCCATGCCGAGACCGATCTGCACCAAGGATTGCTGGGGCGGCTGAAGGCGTTCCTGACCGAGCTTGGTCGCGACTTCTGCTTTGTTGGCTCTCAATACCCCCTGCAAGTCGGCAGTCGGGATTTCGCGCTCGATTTGCTCTTCTTTCACCGTGGGCTCAACTGCCTGGTTGCCATCGAACTCAAGGTTGGGCGCTTTGAGCCGGAGTACCTCGGCAAGCTGGATTTTTATCTGGAGGCGCTGGACCGCACTGTTCGCAAGCCCCACGAAAACCCGGCCATCGGTGTGCTGCTCTGTGCCAGCAAAGAGGACGAGGTCGTCGAGTACGCCCTTAATCGCAGCCTTTCGCCTGCCTTGATTGCTGAATACCAAACGTGCTTGCCGGATAAACAATTGTTGCAAGCCAAACTGCACGAGTTTTATGCATTGGATACGGCGCACGCAGAAAACACGGACTAGCGTCTCCTTATTCCCATAAGCCATAAGCACCGCACTTTGCGTGATATGGCCTGCGCGGGTTTGCCGGTATGATAGGCGCCCCCGCACGTCTGGATTGCGAATACGCCATGACCTTGCAGTACCCAACCATCGCCGATTGCGTCGGCAACACTCCGCTGGTGCGTTTGCAGCGCCTGCCCGGAGCCACCAGCAACACCCTATTGCTCAAGCTCGAAGGGAATAACCCGGCGGGTTCGGTCAAGGACCGTCCGGCGCTGTCGATGATCACCCGTGCCGAGTTGCGCGGGCAGATCCACGCCGGCGACACGCTGATCGAAGCGACATCGGGCAACACCGGGATCGCTCTGGCCATGGCTGCAGCGATCAAGGGTTACAAAATGATCCTGATCATGCCGGACAATTCCAGCGCCGAGCGCAAAGCGGCCATGACCGCCTACGGTGCCGAGCTGATTCTGGTCAGCCAGGAAGAAGGCATGGAAGGCGCTCGCGATCTCGCCCAGCGCATGGAAGCCGAAGGTCGTGGCAAGGTGCTCGATCAGTTCGCCAACGGTGACAATCCTGAGGCGCACTACACCACCACCGGCCCGGAAATCTGGCGTCAGACCCAGGGCAGCATCACCCATTTCGTCAGCTCTATGGGCACCACCGGCACCATCATGGGCGTGTCGCGCTACTTGAAAGAGCAGAACGACAACGTGCAGATCGTCGGTCTGCAACCGATGGAAGGCTCGGCCATTCCCGGCATCCGTCGCTGGCCGCAGGAATACCTGCCGAAGATCTATCAGGCCGACCGCGTCGACCGCATCGTCGACATGGCACAAAGCGAAGCCGAGGACGTGACCCGTCGTCTGGCCCGCGAAGAAGGCATCTTCTGTGGCGTGTCCTCGGGCGGTGCGGTGGCAGCGATGCTGCGTCTGTCCCAGGAAGTTGAAAACGCGGTGATCGTCGCGATCATCTGTGACCGTGGCGACCGTTATCTGTCGACCGGCATTTTCGACGCGCCCAACTGATGGCCAAACACGAGAGAGGCCTGCGCTTCCAGCCCACGGGTGGCAGCAAGGCCCCGCAAATCCCGACCGGCAAAAAACAGCGCTTGAGCATCGAGCGTCTGGCCAATGACGGTCGCGGCATCGCGTTTTTCGAAGGCCGCACCTGGTTCGTCCTCGGCGCCCTCGCCGGTGAAGAGGTCGAGGCGCGGGTGCTCGGCGCCCACGGCAAAGTGGTCGAGGCGCGTACCGAACGCGTGTTCAAGACCAGTGAGTTGCGCCGCCCTGCGCCGTGTCAGCACGCGGGCCGTTGTGGCGGTTGCAGCGTTCAGCATTTGCCCCACGGCGAACAGCTTGCCCTGAAACAGCGCATGCTCGCCGAGCAATTATCGAAGGTCGCCGGTGTCGAACCGCAAGAGTGGGCGCCGCCGCTGACCGGCCCCGAGTTCGGCTATCGCCGTCGCGCCCGCATTGCCGTGCGCTGGGACATCAAAGCCAGGCAACTTGAGGTGGGTTTGCGTGCTGCCGGCAGCCAGGACATTGTTGCGATCAACGAATGCCCGGTGCTGGTACAGCCCTTGCAGCCGATCATGACCGCTTTGCCGCAGATGCTACGTCGTTTGAGCAAACCGCAAGCGCTGGGCCATATCGAGTTGTTCAGCGGTTCATCGCTGGCGGTGTTGCTGCGGCACATGGCGCCGTTGTCGGAAGCGGATCTGACGATCCTCAAGGATTTCTGCCAATGCCATGAAGCGCAATTGTGGCTGCATGGCGAAGGCGGACCGCAACCGATTGATGCGAACCAGTCGCTGGGTTATCGCCTGGAGCAATGGGGACTGGATCTGGCTTACCGGCCGGGGGATTTCATTCAGGTCAACGCCGGTATTAACGAAGCGATGGTTGCGCAGGCGCTGGATTGGCTGAAACCGACGAGCGAAGAACGTGTGCTGGATCTGTTCTGCGGCTTGGGCAACTTCGCTTTGCCGCTGGCCAGAACCGTGCGCGAAGTGGTGGCGGTCGAAGGCGTGCAGACCATGGTCGAGCGTGCCGCCGCGAACGCCGCTAGTAACAATTTGCATAACACAAAGTTTTTTCAAGCCGATTTATCCCAGCCTTTGACCGACGCTCAGTGGATCGGAAACGGCTTTTCTGCGGTACTCTTGGACCCACCGCGTGACGGTGCTTTCGAGGTGGTGCGCAAGCTCGCGACCCTGGGTGCCAAGCGGTTGGTGTATGTGTCGTGCAACCCGGCAACGCTGGCGCGCGATACGGTCGAATTGATCAAGCAGGGCTACCGGTTAAAACGTGCCGGGATTCTCGATATGTTTCCTCAGACGGCGCATGTCGAAGCCATGGCGTTATTTGAAGCGAGCCAGGATGGCTCGTCTGATCCGTCCGGTCTGTCCGTGACGCGCTCGCGTTAGCCCCGCGAGTGCCCACGGGCATAGAAGACCAGCGATTTGACGCATTGAATCTGCGTCGTAGGGAAGGTAAAGCAAGATGGTACAGGTGAGAGCACACCAGCCGATCAACAATGACGGCAGTATCAATCTCGAGGCTTGGCTCGATCACGCGGTCAGTGTCGATCTGGCACTGGATCGCGAAGCCTTGAAAGAAGCCTGCGAGTTCGCTCGCGAGGCTGAACAACAGTCCAACGCCGCCAAGAACCTGTGGGCCGAGGGCTCCGGCAGTTTCCGCACCGGGCTTGAGATTGCCGAGATTCTCGCCGACCTCAAGCTCGATCAGGATTCGCTGGTCGCTGCGGTCTTGTATCGCGGTGTGCGCGAAGGTCAGATCGAACTGGCAGCCGTCAGCCAGCGCTTCGGTTCCGTGGTCGCCAAGCTGATTGACGGCGTGCAGCGCATGGCGGCCATCAGTGCCAGTCTGAGCCCGCGTCAGTCGATGGTCATGGGTGCGCAAGGGCAGGTGGAAAACCTGCGCAAGATGCTCGTGGCAATGGTCGACGACGTGCGCGTTGCCCTGATCAAACTGGCCGAACGGACCTGCGCGATCCGCGCGGTGAAAACAGCCGACGACGAGAAGCGTAACCGTGTCGCCCGGGAAGTCTTCGACATTTATGCGCCGCTCGCGCACCGGCTCGGCATCGGTCATATCAAATGGGAGCTGGAGGACTTGTCCTTCCGCTACCTGGAACCCGATCAATACAAACAGATCGCCAAGTTGCTCCACGAGCGACGTCTGGATCGCGAGCGTTTCATCGCCGACGTGATGACCCAGCTCAAAGACGAATTGCAGGCCACGGGTGTTGACGCCGACATCAGCGGCCGGGCCAAACACATCTATTCGATCTGGCGCAAAATGCAGCGCAAGGGTCTGGAATTCAGCCAGATCTACGACGTGCGTGCGGTGCGCGTGCTGGTGCCGGAAATGCGCGATTGCTACACCGCGCTCGGCATCGTCCACACCCTGTGGCGGCACATTCCGAAAGAGTTCGACGACTACATCGCCAACCCGAAAGAGAACGGCTACCGCTCGTTGCATACCGCGGTGATCGGCCCGGAAGGCAAGGTGCTGGAGGTGCAGATCCGCACCCATTCCATGCACGAAGAGGCCGAACTCGGCGTCTGCGCGCATTGGCGCTACAAGGGCACCGATGTCAAATCCGGCTCCAATCACTACGAAGAGAAGATCTCCTGGCTGCGTCAGGTGCTCGAGTGGCATGAGGAACTGGGCGATATCGGGGGCCTGGCCGAACAACTGCGCGTCGATATCGAGCCGGACCGGGTCTACATCTTCACCCCCGACGGTCACGCCATCGACTTGCCCAAAGGCGCGACGCCGCTGGACTTCGCTTACCGCGTGCACACGGAAATCGGTCACAACTGCCGTGGCGCGAAGATCAACGGGCGCATCGTACCGCTCAACTACAGCCTGCAAACCGGTGAGCAGGTCGAGATCATCACCAGCAAGCACGGTACGCCGAGTCGCGACTGGCTGAACTCGAACCTGGGGTACGTCACCACTTCCCGGGCTCGGGCCAAGATTGTTCACTGGTTCAAGTTACAGGCCCGTGATCAGAACGTTGCGGCGGGCAAAACCCTGATCGAGCGCGAACTCGCGCGTCTGGGGCTGCCTGCGGTGGATTTCGACAAGTTGGCGGACAAGGCCAACATGAAAACCGCCGAAGACATGTTCGCCGCCCTCGGTGCTGGCGATTTGCGTCTGGCGCAACTGGTCAACCTGGCGCAGCAACTGGTCGAGCCGGAACGCGGCAACGAACAACTGGAGCTGATCCCGCGCAAAGCCACTGGCTACAAGCCGGGCAAGCGCGGCGACATACAGATCCAGGGCGTCGGCAACCTGATGACGCAGATGGCCGGTTGCTGCCAGCCGCTGCCGGGCGATGCGATTGTCGGTTACATCACCCAGGGCCGTGGCGTGAGCATTCACCGCCAGGACTGCGCCTCGGTGCTGCAACTGGGCGGGCGCGAACCTGAGCGGATCATCCAGGTCAGTTGGGGCCCTGTGCCGGTGCTCACCTATCCGGTGGACATCGTCATCCGAGCCTACGACCGGTCCGGTCTGCTGCGCGACGTTTCGCAGATATTGCTCAACGAGCGGATCAACGTGCTGGCGGTCAACACCCGCTCGAACAAGGAGGACAACACCGCGCTGATGTCCCTGACCATCGAGATTCCGGGTCTGGATGCGTTGGGGCGGTTGCTGGGGCGGATTTCGCAGTTGCCGAACATCATCGAAACGCGGCGTAACCGTACTCCGTGAAGACCAACGCCGATCAACTGTGGGAGCGGGGTGGCTCGCGAAAAGGGCATGTCAGTCGACATCATTGTTGCTGACACACCGTATTCGCGAGCAAGCCCGCTCCCACATGGGTTTTGTGGTGAGAGATAAATGATGTACAGCCTTGAAGACCTGCTCCACCTGATGAGTCGCCTGCGCGATCCGCAGTACGGTTGCCCGTGGGACATCAAGCAAACCTACGCAACTATCGTCCCGCACACCCTCGAAGAAGCCTACGAAGTGGCTGACGCCATCGAGCGTGGCGACTTCGATCACTTGCAGGGCGAGTTGGGCGATCTGTTGTTCCAGGTGGTGTATTACAGCCAGCTTGCACGGGAGGAGGGGCGATTCGAGTTTGCCGGGGTGATCGACAGCATCACCCGCAAGCTGATCCGCCGTCATCCCCACGTCTTCCCCACCGGCGATCTGTATGCGCCGCTCGACGTACCGCGTTTGAGTGAAGAGCAAGTCAAGCAGCGCTGGGAGGAGATCAAGGCGCAAGAGCGCGCCGAGAAATCCGCTGCGCCAGAGCAACTTTCGCTGCTTGATGACGTACCGGCGACGCTGCCTGCGCTGTCGCGTTCAGCCAAGTTGCAAAAGCGTGCGGGGCAGGTCGGTTTCGACTGGCCAGACGCCTTGCCAGTGCTCGACAAGGTGCGCGAAGAGCTTGATGAAGTGCTTGAGGCCATGTCCGAGAACGATCCCGTCGCGGTGGCTGACGAGATCGGTGATCTGCTGTTTTCCGTGGTCAATCTGGCCCGGCATCTGAAGGTCGATCCGGAAACCGCACTGCGTGGTGCCAACGGCAAGTTCGAAAGACGTTTCCGATTTATCGAACAGGCATTGCGCGACACCCACCGTCCCATGGAAGATTGCACCCTCGAAGAGTTGGACGCCCTCTGGGGTGAAGCCAAACGTCAGGAAAAGAACTTGCCCAGCTGCGGCTGAGCAACTGCCCAAGTGAGTAAGCACCATGAGTATTTCCCTTCGCGATCAGTTGCTCAAAGCAGGGCTGGTCAACCAGAAGCAGGCCAAACAGGTCAGCAAGGACAAACAGAAGCAGCAGCGTCTGGCCCACAAAGGCCAGATCGAGCTGGATGACTCGCAGCAGCGCGCCGCACAGGAAGCCATGGCCGAGAAGGTCAAGCGCGACCAGGAGCTGAATCGTCAGCAGAAAGAGAAAGCCGAGGCCAAGGCGCGTGCGGCACAGGTCAAGCAGTTGATAGAAGCCTCGCGTCTGCCGAAGCTGACCACCGAGGACTACTACAACTTCGTCGACGACAAGAAGGTCAAGCGCCTCTCGGTCAACACGCTGATGCGCAACAAGCTCAGCAGCGGTTCGCTGGCGATCGTGCACCATGCCGGCGGCTATGAAGTGATCCCCCGTGAAGCGGCCCTGAAGATCCAGGAGCGCGATCCACAGCGCATCGTGCAGCTCAACGTGCAGACCGAAGAGATCATCACCGAGGACGATCCGTACGCGGCCTACCAGATCCCTGACGATCTGATGTGGTAAATCGGTAGTGCTGTCACTACGACAAACCCCGCGATCGCGGGGTTTGTCGTTTTCAATGCTGTGGTTGGTTCAGGCGGATCGTAAATCCCGTTGCTGTTCTTGCAGTTCCAGTTCGGCCTTGTAGTTGTGGGCATCGATTTCGTTATGGAACATGCCGACCAGCAAGTCTTGTTGATGCACATCCCAGATTCGTAAACCGGCGGCTACGCCTTCATGGGACATGTGTGAATCGTCGCGTTCAGTTACTTTTACAGTCATCTGCTAGCTCCAAATCTCAAGTTATCTGCAGCAAGGCGTGTGCAGGACTCTTTTATATGATTTGTTAGTTTGCTAAGTAAACGGCTGATTCGTGCAAGGTATAGTTGCGAATTCTGCAACAGTGCTGGAGGCCGCTAAAACCGCGACATTCGGTCGCAGGGTGGGAAGTTGCATGACAGAAGTTTCATTTTCAGAAGCTCCGCAAGCCCACTTGTGGGAGCGAACAGGCTCGCCCCACAGGGTTTTACGGTGTAACTGCCATTTACTTCAGGCCAAAAAAACGCCCCGAACCAGTCGGGGCGTTTTCATGTGAGGCTCAGCAGCGGGGAATTACTTGCCTTCCCAGCGCTTCAGTACCAGCGTGGCGTTGGTGCCGCCAAAGCCGAAGCTGTTGCTCATCACGGTGTTGATGGTGGCGTTCTCGCGGGTCTTGGTCAGCACCGGCATATCGGCCACTTCTGGGTCGAGTTCGTCGATGTTGGCGGAACCGGCAATGAAGTTGCCTTCCATCATCAGCATGCAGTAGATCGCTTCGTGAACGCCGGCGGCGCCCAGGGAGTGACCGGACAGGCTCTTGGTCGAGCTGATGGCCGGAGCCTTGTCGCCGAACACTTCACGCACACCTTTCATTTCCGCGACGTCACCGACCGGAGTCGAAGTGCCGTGGGTGTTGAGGTAGTCGATCGGGGTATCAACGGTGGACATCGCCATCTGCATGCAGCGGATCGCGCCTTCGCCGCTTGGAGCGACCATGTCGTAGCCGTCGGACGTCGCGCCGTAGCCAACGATTTCGGCGTAGATTTTCGCGCCACGGGCCAGAGCGTGTTCCAGCTCTTCAACCACGACCATACCGCCACCGCCAGCGATGACGAAACCGTCACGGTCAGCGTCGTAGGCACGGGAGGCTTGTTGCGGGGTGTCGTTGCGCTTGCTGGACAGGGCGCCCATCGCGTCGAACAGGAACGACTGGCTCCAATGCTCTTCTTCACCACCACCGGCGAAGACGATGTCTTGCTTGCCCATCTGGATCTGTTCCATGGCGGTACCGATGCAGTGAGCACTGGTGGCGCAGGCAGAAGCGATGGAGTAGTTCAGGCCCTTGATCTTGAAGGGCGTGGCCAGGCAAGCGGAAACGGTGCTGCTCATGGTCCGCGTGACGCGGTATGGGCCAACGCGCTTCACGCCTTTCTCGCGCAGGATGTCCAGCGCTTCCATCTGGTTCAGCGTGGAAGCACCACCGGAACCGGCGATCAGACCGGTACGCGGGTTGGACACTTGCTCTTCGGTCAGACCGGAGTCAGCGATAGCGTCTTTCATGGCCAGGTAGGCGTAAGCCGCTGCGTGGCCGACGAAGCGATAGATCTTGCGATCAATCAG
>NZ_JBIUWN010000076.1:0-27568 GCF_044743485.1 Pseudomonas sp. NPDC087614
AGCCAGCCGTGCCCGGATCGCGACTATTGCGTGCAGTACGACGAAACCGACCTGCATTTCGTCCAGCGTCTGTGCGAAGAGGAAGGCATTCACTATCACTTCCAGCACAGCGAAAAAGCCCACCTGCTGGTGTTCGGCGACGACCAGACTGTGTTCCCGAAACTCGGTCAGCCGACCGCTTACGTGCAGGGCAGCGGCATGGTCGCCGACGAACCGGTGATCAAAGGCTTCAAGCTGCGCCTGGAAACCCGCACCCGCCGCGTCACCCGCCGCGACTACGACTTCGAAAAACCGCGCCTGCAAATGGAAGCTGCTTATAAGCCTGAAGGCGACAGCACTGAGCCGGATCTGGAAGACTACGACTACCCCGGCCGCTTCATCGACCGCGCGCGCGGCAAGTTCCTCAGCCAACGCGCCCTCGAACGCCACCGCGCCGACTACCGCCAGGCTGAAGGTCGCGGCGACCAGACCACACTGGTCAGCGGCCACTTCATGGAAATGTCCGACCACCCGCGCACCGAGTGGAATGACCTGTGGCTGCTCACCGAAATCGTCCACGAAGGCAAACAGCCGCAAGTCCTCGAAGAAGGCGTGACCAGCGACACCACCGACAACAAAGACGACTTCCACCAGGGCTACCGCAACACCTTCCTCGCCACCCCGTGGGACGTGTTCTATCGCCCGCCGCTGGAGCACCCGAAACCCCGCGTCCTCGGCAGCCAGACCGCCCACGTCACCGGCCCCAAAGGCGAAGAAATCCACTGCGACCAATACGGCCGCATCAAAGTGCAGTTCCACTGGGACCGCGAAGGCCAGGCCGACGACAAAACCAGCTGCTGGTTGCGCGTTTCCAGCTCTTGGGCCGGCGACCGCTACGGCGCCATCAGCATCCCGCGCATCGGCATGGAAGTCCTCGTCACCTTCCTCGAAGGCGACCCCGACCAACCGCTGGTGACCGGCTGCCTGTACCACAAGGAAAACCCGGTGCCATACGCCTTGCCGGCAAACAAGACGCGCAGCGTGTTCAAAACGCTTAGCTCGCCGGGTGGTGGTGGGTACAACGAACTGCGCATTGAAGACAAGAAAGGTGCGGAGCAGATCTACATTCATGCGCAGCGGGATTGGGATGAAAACGTAGAGCATGACCAGAAGATTCGGGTCGGCAACGAACGCCACGACACCGTCGAGAAGAACACCTACACCGAGCTCAAGGCCGAAGAACACCGCACCACGATTGCCGACCGAAAAATTGAAGTGAAGGCCGACGATCACCTGTCCGTGACCCAAAACCAGCACATCAAACTCGGCACCGCTCAATTGACCCATGCCGGGAAAGAAATCCACCTGAAGTCTGGCGACAAAATGGTGATCGAGGCGGGAACGGAACTGACCGTGTTGGGTGGCGGTAGCTTTATCAAGCTTGATGCTGGCGGCGTGACGGTGGTTGGGCCGGTGGTGAAAATCAATGCCGGGGGGGCTGCGGGAACCGGGTCAGGGATTGCGATTTTGCTGCCGAAACTGCCGATACCACCGCCGTCAGCCAAACCCGGTAATTTGCTCGACACCGCCCAACCCGGCGTCATCGCACCACCGGCCAAGCCAAGGGAGTATTTCTTCGATATCAAGTTGACTGACGTCCCGGGGGACGAAGGTTTCCCGTTGGCACACACCGCTTGGTCGATTGTTCAGGACGGCGAGCAGGCCCCCTTGCTAGAAGGTCAAACCGACGACGACGGACGGGTCAACATCGATGAAACCCAGCGTTTGAAGTTGTCCCAAGCCTATGCGACCAAGGGCCCTCTGTGGCTCTGCTATCCGGGGCAACGCGTGCCAGTGGCGCTGCATGACGAACCCTCGGAAGCCGACAAGGAGCGCTTCGCCCTCGCCGCCCTAGACTTTCACGACAGCGCCAAACATGGCCGGATCAGTACGGCGAACAGTGAACGCAGCAAACAGGATCTGCTCGCCGACGGCAATCCGTACAACCAGTTGCAAACCAGGGACGAATGACCATGACGGACTCAGCAACGCCTTACAACGGCATTCGCCACAAAGAAATCAGCCAGATCAATACAGCTCAGGGCAAGGCCCTGCCAGCGGTGAACGCGCCGGACTTCTTCATCCAGGACGAGTCGGCCTTCGCACCCAAGCGCAGCGGCAATGACGTGCGTTTCTTCACCACCGGCGAGGACTACTACAAGGATCTGGCCACTGAAATCGGCAATGCCCAAACCTCGATTTTCATCACGGGCTGGCAAATCAACTACGACGTCACGCTGGACGGCAAACAAAGCCTTTGGGAATGCCTGCACGCCGCACTGGTGAAAACGCCGACCCTCAAAGTCTTCGTCATGCCGTGGCTGAGTCCCGCAGCTAGCGTCGGCACCCACGACTTCGAAACCATGCTCGCGGTATTCCAACTCAACGCAGGGCTCGGCGGCGCGCGCGCATTTTGTACACCGGCCATCCAGCAAAGCGACATGAAAGGCCTGGGTTCAACATTTTCTCACCACCAGAAATGCGTGGTGATCGACAACAAGATCGGCTACGTCGGCGGCATCGATCTGGCTTACGGGCGTCGTGATGACAACAACTTCAGCCTTGATGCCCGCGATCGCAAGGGCAACGACGCGTACAACCCGGGAATTCCGCATCTGGGCTGGATGGATAAACATACGCATGTCAGTCGTACCGGCCTACTGATGGGAACGCTGTTCGACCTATCCAAACCTTCTGTCGACCTTTCTGTCGGCCCCGTCAAAGTTCCTGCGCCTAACCGCGCAGAGGTGATTAATGGTGCGGTTCGTCTGCAAAACTTCTTCTCTAGTCCCGCATTGCCGATAGTCGAGCAAGGAGCAAAGGTCTTCAATAGCGCCAAAGCTGTCGCGGGTAACTTTGACCCCTTGGCCGGCGCAAGAAAATACCTGACCGATACGCTCATTCGACAAATCAGCGCACTGGTCCAACACAACTGGAAAAGACTGCCAATCGCAGAGCCTCTGCAAAGCCAGATGAAAGTTTGGATCGAACAAGTCGAAAACACCAAAGGCAGCCTGAAAATGGCCTTGCGTATGAAGAGCTATGAACTAATTAACAATTGGATGAGCTCAACCGATCTTGGGCGTATGGTCGGCATGTTCTGCGACAAGGGCTACGACGCCATACCGACTGACAAAATGGCTTGGCTAAACAATATCAACCAGGTCGCAAGCTCGCTTATGGGCCACCTATATGCTCTGTTTCAAAACCGATTAGAGAGTCATGTCGAACCCTATCATTACCTAAAACACACACCACAGCCGCTCGCTTCTGGTGATTACAGTCGTCTAGGTGACGACCAGCCCCGCATGCCGTGGCAGGATGTCCACAGTCGCATCGAAGGGCCTTCGGTCTACGATTTGTCACGCAACTTCATTGATCGCTGGAACGGCCAGCAAGCCTACATAGCCGACATCAAAAACCTGGAAAAAACGGATGTCGTCGCGGCGCTAATGGAATGGTTGAACACTTTGACCAAGCAGGCAGGCTTGCCCCATCACCTCGATAGCAACAATCGTCTGCAACTGAACCTGCCGATGCCCAAACCAGTGTGGATCAATCAGCCGGCTTCCCTGCCGACGACGCCACAAGCAGTGACAGGTAAGGTCAGTGTGCAGGTTTTGCGCAGTGCTTCTGCAACGATGACTGCACAGGAAGCCAAAGGCCGTAGCCGAGCCAAGGTGAATTTACCATTACCCCCAGGCATCAATGCCGGTGGTGTGCAAGCCAACTGCCACAGCGCAATGCTGCAGACGATTTCCAGTGCGCAGCATTTCATCTACATCGAAAACCAGTTTTTCCAGACCGATTTCGGTGATGAAGGCGAACTACCGGCCAGTAAAGCAATGTCTGGTCCGATGGCCAGTCTGCGGGACCCATCCACCTTGAATCATGACTTCGTGGCCCGCATCAAACTAAATGAAGCATTGACTGATCAGGACTTTACCTTGATCGACTGGAAAGAAGTCGACGCCATAAGTCAGCAACCCGGTGCCGAAGCGCGTAAGTTTATCGACAGCTTCCTAAAAATCTGGCAAACCAACGCTCAAGGCTGGCTAACCCGAAAACTCGGCAAAGAACAGAAACTAACCAATAGCATTGGTAAGGCACTTGCTGACCGAATTGGACGAGCAATCAGGGAAAACCGCCAGTTCCATGTTTACATGATCCTGCCGGTACACCCCGAAGGCGCGCTCAACGTGCTCAACCTGATGCATCAGATTCATTTGACTATGCAAAGCCTAGTGTTCGGCGAACAGAGTCTGGTTAAGCTCATTCAGCGACATATGGCGCTGAAGTCGATGATGGATCGCGGCGCTAGCCGGGAAGAAGCAGCCAAAATCATTGAGCGCAAGGACAGCTTCGGACAGCCCGTATATGCCCAGCAAGACTGGACAAAGCACCTGACCCTCCTAAACCTCCGCACTTGGCACAATTTCAAGAGCGGCAGAGTGGTAACCGAGCAGATTTATGTTCACAGCAAACTGTTGATTGCAGACGATCGCGTAGCGATTCTAGGCAGCGCCAATATCAACGATCGTAGTCTTTACGGCATGCGCGACTCGGAACTGGCGGTGATCGTGCGTGACAGCGAGCCGACATCGATCATGCTCGACGGCAAAGCTACGCATCAGGTGGGTAAAAGCATCAATAAATTACGCAGAGACTTGTGGAAGAAGCACTTCGGCATAGGCCTCACGACAGGCTCTGTCAAACCGGCAAGCGATTTGGGTAAGTACCTTGACCAACCCGCTGCCGAGAAAACCTGGAGAGAAATACAGTCGCAGGCCAAGCTGAATACGGCCGCCTATGAAAGCTCCTTTGGGTTCATTCCTCGAAACAAGTCAGGAAAGCAAGCGGCTTCCATCTGGCCTACCTGGAGCTACAGAGATCCGGACAACGCAAGGCTCGGTGGCCAGTTAGTAGCACCTATGCCGTATGAAAACGGCTTTTGGGAAAGTAAAACACTGACCAAAGAACCCGCCTATATCGCGCCTGTGGGCATCAAGGGCTTCATCACCGAGCTACCGATAAAATGGACACTCCATGAAAATAACAACTCAGACTTGAACATCACCATCCTAGCCAACGTCCCGGACAAAAATGATGATCGCGCACTGGCCTGTGTGGACGCGCCAACGCAAGAGGAAATCAAACACTCATGAAATCGTATACCTGTCTCTTGATTGTCAGTTTGGTTGGCTTGTGTGAAATAAGCAGCGCTGAAGAGCCGAAAAAAGAATGCATCGGGCGGACTACATTTAATGCGCTCGAAAGCATGGAGTGGGCCACCTACCCCACCGCTAAGCATCTGATCAGCGAGGGTGGCGGGCATACGTTCAGCAACAACATAAGTGCCGAGCATGAGTACCTTAGCTACAACAATGACCAAATTACGGTCAGAGTGAGTGGCATCACAACCATTGAAGATTTCCAGACACAACGTAATGCCATTGTTCATAAGGGTGAGATGGCTAAAAGAGAGGTAATGGAGGAAATCGAAACGAACAAGAAGCTGCTGCAGAGCATCAGCACGATGGGATATAGCCAAGAAGTCTTAGATCGACAGAAAAAAATAATCGCTGATCTGGAAAAATCCGTTGCCCAAACTGCCATCGAAGAACATGACCTAGGCATTAACGACTCGCATGTCCTCGGCAGTCAGACAACGCCAACCGAGGTTCTTCTTTGGCGCAACAACCGAATCTATTACTTCAATTTCAAAACACTGGATCAAGAACGGAAGAACGCCATCAAGGATCTGATCGCGAGTTTCGAACCTCGCAACCTCTACCAAGTGCCTACTGGCCCGGGCGTGTGCATGCCCTACGGTTTCATCCATGACGACGGTAAAACCGGATTCAGCGTGAAGAACAGCCTGCGTTTCACCAGCACGCCCAATGTGATTTTGAGCCTGATCAACGCCTCGCAAGGCGACCCTACAAAACCCACTACCGGCACCTACGACACCGACTACCGCCCCGGCTACGACGCGGAGAACTGGAAAAAGTCGAAGATCATGGAAAAGTTCTACATCGGCAAACACATGACCACCCTCGAAGGCTGGCGCTTGGACCCTCGGCCGGAATCCGCCGAGCAGGATCGCGCCTGGTTTGCCATAGCCCATGTCGGCGGTTTGGTCAGTCCGTTGATTGCGGCGCAGATGTTCACCTTTCAAAAAGGCACTGACGGTTTGAAGGACCTGACGCCTGCGCCCGAGGCCGTCATCCCGAAGTTTCTGAAACTGACGCAGAGCATCAGCTCGCAATAACAGAAATCTCGCTTCGAAATGAGCACAGTTCATGACACGAGTCATCATCACACTCGCCAGCCTTTTACTGGCCGCACAGTCCGCATCTGCTGACGCTACCTTGCAAGAATGCCTGGGACGTACCAAATTCCAGTCACCGGAAGCATTCGAATGGGCAACGTTCCCAATTGAGCGCAGCAATATAAAAGGCGCTGGCGGGCATGTTTTTTCAAAAAATGTTCACGCTGTGGGTGACTACGTCAGTTACGACTATGATGAACTTACCGTCAGAGTCAGCGATATCACAACACGTGAAGAATTTGATAGGCAGCGCAATGCCATTGTTCACGAAACCGAAATGTACAAAAACCGGCTAAAGGAAAAACTTGATACCAACAAGCATCTTTTGGTATCGATCAAGGAAATGAACTACCTCCCCGACACCATCCAAAAACAGGAAGCCATAATAAAAAATCTAGAAGAGCAAATACCTAAAATAAAAAAACACGAGCATGACTTGGGAATTCCTGATTCACATGTATTGGGCAGCGAAAAGACGCCCTACGAGTTCCTGCTGTGGCGCAACAACCGGGTGTTCTATTTCCATATGAACAAACCCGCCGAGAATACAGCGCAGCGGATCAAAGACCTTGCCACCCGCTTCGAAGCCCGCGACCTCTATCAAGTGCCCGAAGGCCCAGGCGTTTGCATGCCCTACGGTTTCATTCATGACAACGGCAAAACCGGTTTCAACGTGAAGAACAGCCTTCGCTTTACCAGCACGCCCAACGTAATCATGAGCCTGATCAATGCCTCGCAAGGGGAACAGGCCAAACCTACCGAAGGCACCTACGACACCGACTACCGCCCCGGCTACGACGCGGAAAACTGGAAAAAGTCGAAGATCATGGAAAAGTTCTACATCGGCAAACACATGACCACCCTCGAAGGCTGGCGCTTGGACCCTCGGCCGGAATCCGCCGAGCAGGATCGCGCCTGGTTTGCCATAGCCCATGTCGGCGGTCTGGTCAGTCCGTTGATTGCGGCGCAAATGTTCACCTTTCAAAAAGGCACTGACGGTTTGAAGGACCTGACGCCTGCGCCCGAGGCCGTCATCCCGAAGTTTCTGAAACTGACGCAGAGCATCAGCTCGCAATAGCTGAAATCTCGCTTCGAAATGAGCACAGTTCATGACACGAGTCATCATCACACTCGCCAGCCTTATACTGGCCGCACAGTCCGTATCTGCTGACGCTACCTTGCGAGAATGCCTGGGACGAACCCGATTTCAATCACCGGAAGCATTCGAATGGGCAACGTTCCCAATTGAGCGCAGCAATATAAAAGGCGCTGGCGGTCATGTTTTTTCAAAGAATATCCACGCAGTGGGTGACTATGTCAGTTACGACTATGACGAACTGACCATCAGAGTCAGCGATGTCACAACACATGAAAAATTTGATAGGCAACGCAATGCCATTGTTCATGAAACCGAAAGTTTCAAGAAAATATTGCAGGCCGATCTGAAAACAAACGAGCGCCTGCTCGCATCGATCAAGCGAATGAATTACTCCGCCGACATCGTCAAAAACCAAGAAAAAGAAATCACGAAACTCGAAGAGCAGATACAACAAACCAAAAAATACGAACATGACATGGGCATTCCGGACGCCCATGTCTTGGGCACAAAAGAAACTCCCTACGAGTTTCTCCTCTGGCGCAACAACCGGGTGTTTTACTTCCATATGAACAAACCGACCGAGAATGCCGCGCAAAGGATCAAAGATCTCGTCGCCCGATTTGAAGCCCGCGACCTCTACCAAGTCCCCAAAGGCCCGGGCGTATGCATGCCATACGGTTTCATTCACGACGACGGCAACACCGGTTTCAGCGTGAAGAACAGCCTGCGTTTCACCAGCACACCCAACGTGATCATGAGCCTGATCAATGCCTCGCAAAGCGACCCGACCAAAGCTACCCGAGGCACCTACGACACCGACTACCGCCCCGGCTATGACGCGGAAAACTGGAAAAAGTCGAAGATCATGGAAAAGTTCTACATCGGCAAACGCATGACCACCCTCGAAGGCTGGCGCTTGGACCCTCGGCCGGAATCCGCCGAGCAGGATCGCGCCTGGTTTGCCATAGCCCATGTCGGCGGTTTGGTCAGTCCGTTGATTGCGACGCAGATGTTCACCTTCCAAAAAGGCACTGACGGTTTGAAGGACCTGACGCCTGCGCCCGAGGCCGTCATCCCGAAGTTTCTGAAACTGACGCAGAGCATCAGCTCGCAATAGCCGCATCACCCGCCTACAAATGTGGGTAACCGGCTAATCAGTTAACCGTGCCGTTCCGAACAAACGCACGCGGTTCAGTTCTCCCTTGTGTGCTTGCAGCAAAATGGGGGCAGTGCCGCCAGGCATCTCCACGTACACTTCTGCGGCCGTGACCCAGCCTGCACGCCACGCCGCGCAAGCCACCGCACTGGCGCTGGTGCCCGATGACGCCGTCGGCCCTTCGCCGCGTTCGAATACCCGCGCGATGATCCGCTGCGCTGATCCGCGCGCGGCCCATTGCAGGTTCACACCCGCCGGACACGGATTGCCAACGCCGGTCGGCATCGCGTAGGCAATCCGGGTCAGGCCTTCGGTCAGCGGTGAAACGCGCATCTGATCGTTGCTCGGCAAAGCGGCCGCATCGCTGAGCAGCGTCACGCAATGCGGATTGCCGATACGCACGAACTGGCTGTGGCGCCACGCGGGATCGAGTAGCGCCAAGGCAGGAACATGGCTCACGTCCCGCCCATTGAGCTCACGGCTTTCGACATTCTGCGCACCGACTGCCGATGGGCCGAATCCGGGTTGGCCGAGGTCAAGCCAAAAGCCTTTTACGCCTTCGACTTCGGCCGGTTTCACCGAGGTTTCCACCGGTTGGCCCTTGTCGTGATGGACGCGCAGCAGCGCCCCATGTGCCGGCAGCACACCTTGCTCGGTCAGCGCTTGGGAGAAAATCGTCAGGCCGTTGCCGCTGCGTTCGGCGAGTGTGCCGTCGGTGTTGACGATCAAGACATCAAACGGCGGCGCGGCCTGAAACGGGCCAACCAGCAACCCGTCGCTGCGGTGGGATTTGCTCCCCTCAGGTGCCTGCCCCTCGGGCCAGTCGCAACAAAGCGCTACAGCCAGATGACTCCACGCCTGCCGTGATGACGCACAGTCGTCGGCGCTGGCGGGTAACTCAATACCGGCCTCACGCAGCGCTTGGGGCGAAATCACCCCATAGAGGTTGCCTCGGGCATCGTAGAACTGCGTCATCACTGGCTCCTGAATCCGCGTTTGCAAAGCACATCACTTTACCGACTGGCACGATCCATGTGGGAGCGGGTTAGGATGTGGGCTGCACGTCCCGAAGGCCTGCGATCGAACCTCGACGCCCAGTCACTGTCCTTCGGGGACGCGATGTTTTTTGCCAAGGATCGATATGACCAGCCTCACCCCCCAAGACACCTTCGTCCCCGGACGCCTGCAACAGATCTCCACACGCATCGCGTTCTTCATCGCCGGGCTCGGCATCGCCGCGTGGGCGCCGCTGGTGCCGTACGCCAAGGCTCGGGCCGGACTCGATGAGGGCACGCTGGGACTGTTGTTGTTATGTCTGGGCGTCGGTTCGATCCTGGCGATGCCATTGGCAGGGATTCTCGCGGCGCGGTTCGGCTGTCGCCGCGTGGCAACCGGCGGCACGCTGCTGATCTGCGCGGCGTTACCGTTGCTGGCGACGGTGTCATCGATACCGGCATTGGTCGCCACGCTGTTCATGTTCGGCGCAGGGCTGGGCACGGTGGATTCGACGGTGAACCTGCAAGCGGTGATCGTCGAACGCGCCAGCGGCAAGCACATGATGTCGGGCTTTCACGGCTTGTTCAGTCTCGGCGGGATTGTAGGCGCGGCCGGCGTCAGCGCCCTGCTCGGCCTTGGGCTGACACCGCTGACGGCAATGCTGGTGGTGGTGGCGGTGCTGTTTGCCGCGTTGTGCAAGTGCGTGCCCCACATGCTGCCTTACGGTAGCGAAAGCGCCGGCCCGGCATTTGCCGTACCGCACGGCATCGTGCTGTTTATTGGCGGGATGTGCTTCATCGTGTTTCTCACCGAAGGCGCGGCGTTGGACTGGAGTGCGGTGTTCCTGACGCAGGAACGCGGGATCGAAACCGCGTACGCCGGTTTGGGTTATGCCGCGTTTGCCCTGACCATGACCGCAGGACGCTTGATGGGTGACCGGATCGTCCGCATTGTCGGCGCCACGCGCATTATCCTGTTCGGCGGTTTATTGGCGGCGGCAGGCCTGTTTCTGGCGACCTTCGCGCCGAGCTGGCAAGCCGCGCTGGTCGGCTATGCGCTGGTCGGCGCCGGCTGCTCGAACATCGTGCCGGTGCTCTACACCGCCGTCGGTAAACAAACCGTGATGCCGGAAAGCATCGCCGTGCCAGCAATCACCACACTGGGCTATGCAGGGATTCTGGCCGGGCCGGCGGTGATTGGTTTTGTTGCCCATGCCAGCAGTTTGAGTTTTGCGTTCGGGTTGATGGCGGTGTTGCTGGTGGCCGTGGCCATGGGTGGCAAAGTGTTGAAGGTCTGAACCGAGTGCACCTGCCGGATCAGGAGGACTTTTTGATTGTGCTGTTCTAACGCAAAGGTCAAAAAGTGGCGGCCTCCGTCAGCGCCTGCAGAAAATCCCCCTGTCAAAACTCACAAATCAGTTAGTTGACAGCGGCATTTCCTGCTTCTAAGTTAAGTGCCGACGTGTTACCAAATGCGTCAAGCCAACAACAAGAAACACCGCCAAGGATTGGCGTCAAGCAAAGGTTCCAGCCCCGCCTGACTCACCTGGCGCACCTCTGAAAAAACTGAAACGGCGCTTGCCGTCGATTCCGCCTCTGTCGCTTTTGCGCCAAGTGGAATAGGCACGCTATTGCCTGCAAAAAACCCGACGCAACGGAAGAAAGGATGACTCTTATGCGTGACGTACACCCGTGCCCGCTTTCCACGGCGCAACAGGAAGTCTGCCTGGCGATCAGCCAGAGCCACAGCAATCTTAACTACCACTTGTGCGACGTCATCGAACTGCGTGGCGAGCTGAATCTTGAGTGGCTCGAAGCCGCCATCCGCACGCAATTCCTGCAAACCGACACCTTGCGCGCGACCTTCGATATAGACCCGGCTACCGGCACCTATGCACAACACATTCAGCCTACCGATGCCCTTCCCGCCAAGGCGTTCGAAAGCCTGGACGTCAGTGATCACGCCAATCCTTTGGACGCCTACAAAGATCTGCTCGAGTACCTGCTGCACCAGGAAATGGATTTGCAACACGGGCCGCTGGCCCGTTACGTGCTGATCTGTCTCGCACCACAGCACTACCGCATGATCGAGTTGGCTTCACACCTGGTGGTGGACGGTTTCAGCCACGGCATTGTGTTCAGCAACATCACGGCCCATTACAACGCGCTCAGTCGTGGCGAGGCGGTCGAAAAACTCGAGCTGGCGCCGCTGTCGAGCGTGTTTGATGCGCAGGAGGACTATCGCCATAGCGACATGTACACCAAGGATCGTACCTATTGGCGCCAGTACTGCCTGAAGATGCCCGAGCCGACACAACTGGTGCCCGGTGATGCGCCGCTGATCAAACTCAATCGTCTGCGCAAGGTGTTCGGCGGTGAAACCCTGTTACAACTGCGCGCGGCGGCGGGCGAACATAAGCTACGCCTGTCGAGCATTCTGCTGGCGCTGTGCGCGACATACCTGCACCGCATGACCGGGCAAAACGAACTGGCCCTGGGCATGCCGGTGGCGGCGCGTCAGCTCAAGGCATTGCGCAATGTGCCGTCGATGGTCGCTAACATCCTGCCGCTGCACTTGTCGTTCACGCCTCAAAGCACTGTGCTGACGGTGGCGGCGAACGTGCAGCGACAACTGCGCCATCACCTTCTGCACCAAAACTATCGCAGCGAAAGCATGATCCGCGACCTGCACACCGAGCGTGGTAACAAGCCGCTGTTCAACACGCTGCTGAACATCGTTGCGTACGATCAAGGTCCGGGTTTTGCCGGTTGCGACACGACCATCCAGAACGTGGCCAATGGCCCGGCGGATCATTTGGGCATCGATATTTTCGACCGCCACGACGATGGTCGGCTGGAGATCGGATTCAACGCCAATGCCGATCTATATTCTGCCGAGGCTCTTGAACTGCACTATCAGCGCCTGACGGCACTGTTCGAACACTTCGCCAATTCGCCCCAAACCCTTGCGGCCGACTACGACTTGTTCCTGCCCCACGAGCAGCATCGCCATTACGCACTGCCTGCACATCAGGAAAAACTCCCGTTATTCGCCGAGGCCTTTGCCGACGCTGTGCGCGATTACGCCGAGCACCCGGCACTGTCGCAAGGCGCACGGACCTTGAGCTATGCCCGCCTCGACGATGACGCCACGCGCCTTGCGGTACATCTGCGTGAGCGTGGTGTGCAGGCCGGGGACTGCGTGGTGGTGATGTTCTCGCGCAGCCTCGAATGGGCAGTGGCCGCCGTGGCCCTGTTCAAACTTGGCGCCTGTTATGTACCGGTCGATCCGGATCTGCCCGAGGCGCGCATCGAACACATTTTCAGCGATGCCAGCCCGACCGTGGTGATCGTCGCACCGGGCAGTCAACTCAAGGTCGAGATCGCTGCCGACAAACTGCTATGGCTGACTGCCGAAACCCTCGCGCAACTACCGGCGGCTACGAAGCCTTTGTCGCCATTCGATGCAGGACTGCCGGGCTATCTGATCTACACCTCAGGTTCCACCGGCAAGCCCAAAGGCGTCGAAGTCACGCAGCGCAATCTGGTGCCGATCGCCCGCACCGCCATCAATGCCGCGCAATTAAAGCCGCACGCGCGAGTCTTGCAATTCATCGCTGCCGGTTTCGACATGTCGGTGCTGGAAATCATGATGACCTTGCTCGCCGGCGCTGAACTGGTGATCACCGACAAAGTCAGCAGTAGCCCCGGAAGAGCTTTGGCCACACTGGTCAAGCGTGAAAGCATCAACCTTTTGGTGATGACCCCGAGCCTGCTTGCCTGCCATCAGACCGAAGACTTTCCGCAGGACACCGTGCTCATGCTCGGCGGTGAGTCGTGTACACCGGCGTTGCTCGCGCGCTTCTCGCATTGCCGCCTGCTCAACGTCTATGGCCCGACGGAAACCTCGTTCGCCACCTCGATCAACGCCTGCTATGGCACGGGGGATCTGTCGATCGGGCCGGCCACTGCCAACACGCGCCTGTATGTGCTCGACGGCCAGCAGCGCTTGCTGCCACCCGGGGCCTGGGGGGATCTGTTCATCGGCGGCCCGGGCGTTGCGCGCGGTTATCGCAACCGTCCCGACCTCACCGCCAAAGGCTTTGTTGCCGATCTGCTCGACGGCGCGAGCACGATGTACCGCGCAGGTGACCGGGTGTTCTTCGATCACGCCGGGCGCATTCATTACCTCGGCCGCCAGGACAATCAGATCAAACTGCGCGGTTTGCGCATAGAACTGGACGAGATCAAAAACGTTCTGCTTGGTTGCGCTGGAGTCGACGACGCCGCGGTGATGTTGCGTGAACTTGTCCACGGCCCGGCCATTGTCGGCTATGTCGCCAGCAAGGACTCCAGTCTCGACAGTCAGCAGCTCAAACAGGCACTGGGCCGGCATCTGCCGCAGCACATGGTGCCGAGCGTGATCATGTGCGTCGCCCAATTCCCGCTGACGCCCAACGGTAAATTGGCGATGGATCGTCTGCCCGCGGCGGTACTCTACGACGCCTGTGAACTGTCACCTGCGCAGACGCCAGAAGAAGCGGCGATGTGCAAGCTGTTCGCCGAAGCGCTGGACTGCAACGAAGTGTTCGCCAACCAGAGTTTCTTCGACCTCGGCGGCCATTCGCTGCTAGGGCTGCAACTGATCAGCCGGATCAAGGAGCGGTTTGGTGTTGCTCTGGGCATCGCCGATTTCCTCGCAGCCCCCACCCCGCGACAACTGGCCCAGCGTCTGCAAAACAACAGCGGTGACAGCGATCCATTCGACGCCGTTCTGACGCTGCGCAGCGAAGGTTCACGGCCACCGCTGTTCTGCATCCATCCAGGCGGCGGGATTGCCTGGCCCTATGCCGGTCTGCTGCCGTTTCTGCCGGAAAATCAGCCGTTGTACGCGTTGCAATCGCCAATCCTGCGCGATCCGACGCGAGTCATCGAATCACTGGATGATCTGGCCGCAGAATACCTTCAACGCATCGTCGACCTGCATCCCGAGGGGCCGTATCAACTGGCCGGTTGGTCGGTGGGTGGCAACCTCGCGCTGCGTATTGGCGCGATGCTGCAGGCGCGCGGGCGTGAAGTGAGCTTCCTTTGCATGTTCGACAGCTACCCGCTGCAAGGTGGCCAGGCTTCGTTGAAACTTGACGACGCGATGATCATCAGCCGCATGACCCGCGCCATCGTCGGCACGCCCCGTGCAGGGCTCAAGGGGCTGAAAAGTGCGATGGAAGAAGTGCTCGGCAGCCGGCATATCGGCGATGAGTTCCTGACCCGTCTGGTAGACGATTCGAAGCGGATGCTGGAGTTGCTCGCACGTACACAGTACGAGGTGTTCAACGGTGATTTGCTGTTCATCCGCGCCACCACCGACATCCTGCGTCAGGACGAACAGCAGCCAGCCTTGTGGGCGCCGTACATCAGCGGTGAGTTGATCCAGCACGACGTTGAGGCGCCGCATGAATGCCTATTGCAGCGGCAGTATCTGGAACAATTCGGCAAGCAGTTTGTCGAGGCGTTGCTGGAGAGCCAGGTAACGAACACGCATGAGGAACAGCAAATCCTCAGCGTGTAAGGGCTCACTGGACACCATTGCGGTGCCCGGCGAGAACCCCATGCAGGAGCGAGCCTGCTCTTGCATGGGGTGGCGGGTCATTAGCCTTTTTCGTCGATTCCTGCTTGCAGTGTCTGACTGTCCAGATGACCGCTCAGGGTGACCGGGCCGATGTTCAGATTGCCGTTCTCAAAGGACACCTTCGCTGCGTTTTCTTCCTTTTTCTGTGGCAGATCCAGCCCGGCCTTTACGCCGTAATCGAGGTTGCTCAGGTCGGTACTGCTGACCTTCGCCCCCCCCAGATCAACCTTGCCTTCACTCGCCGAAATCCGCGCGCCGGTCAGTTGCGTGGTGCCGCGAACAGTCAGATTCACACCTTGGCTAGCGCTGATGCCGGAGGCTTGTTTCACGCTGTCCTTGTGCGCGTATTCACCCTGCGCTTTCAGCGTTGGCTTGTAGTCGGTGCCGGCAAGTTTTTCCTTGTCGCTGGGTGGGTTTTTCTTCGCTGTCAGCCCCAGATCGACGTCGACCTTGGCGTGGGTCTGCGAGTCCTGACGGCTTTCGACACTCAGATTACCGGCAACTTCACCGCCGACGTTCTTCGCCTCAATCCGCGCCCCCGCCAGTTGCGCATCACCCGCACTATTCAACACCACGCTGTCAGCCTTGATCTGGCTGTTCTGCTGCGTGGTGCCTTGCAGGTAATCCACGCCAAACTTGGCCCCGGCATTAAAACCGTGATCGCTGCTGGCTTTTTCATCGGCTGATGTCGGCGTTTTGCTGCTCAGGTTGCCACCGGCATTCAGCGCCACGTTCCAGTTGTTGCGGCTGTCGGTGGACTGCGCCGACTCCTGCACGTAACCACCCTTCTGCGCGTCGATGCTGACGTGGGGTGCACTGACTTGAGTGCCTTGCAGATGCACCGCATCACCGCTCAGTGCGACCGAGGTTTGGCTGTTGAGTTGACCACCAGTCAGGGTCTGCGAGTTCTCGTTGACTCGACCGATGTTGAAGTTGCCGCTCAGATTCCCCCCCTGATCACGGCTCTTCTCGCTGCTGGTTTTGCTGCCGCCGCCCTTCAAACCACCGCCCAGATTGCTGCCGGTGGCGGTGTGGGTGTCGCTGGCGGCTTGCAGGTCAAGTTTGCCATCGGCCTGCAAATCGATGGCGCCCGCGCTGTCGATTTTCGTGCCTTGCTGGATCTGATTACCGCCGCTGCTCAGTTGCACGCCGTTGCCACTGATGCTCGCCACGTGGGCCTGAGTGTCAGTGGCTTGCTTGCCGCTGTGATCGAGCTGGAACCCGGCACCGAGATCGACGTTGGTGCCATCGGTGCCCGGCAAGGTACCGACCGTCAGCGAAGCGTTGCCGCGCAGGCTGGAGGTGTCGCTGCTCTGGCGATCATTGGCCTGATTGAGCGCCAGGTTGCCGTCAGTCTTGATGCTGACGCCGCCCTGCCCACCGTCGAAACGGCTGCCTTCGAACTGCGCATCGCCGCCCACCTTGATGTTCACGCCCTGGTTGCCGGCATAAACGCCGACCACGGCGGTGGAGCTGTCCTTGCTGGACACACTGCTGCCCCCCGCCCCGCTGCCGGCAACGTTCACGTCTTCACCGGTTTTGGTGTAGACGCGCACGTCGACCTTGGCGTCCACGGCGTTATCGGTGCTGCTGTGGGTGTCGCTTGCCGCATCGGCGACCAGTTTGTCTGCCGTAATGTTCACCTTGCCGGCAGTGGCGTTGTACTCGGTGCCCTGATCGTGCAGCGCTCCAGCCACGTTGACGTCTACATTACCGCCCTCAAAACGGCTAACCACGGCGCTACTGGTTTGCTCGGTTTTGCTGGCACTGCCGTGGCCGACTGCGACGTCGATACCGACGTTCGGCTGACCGACATTAGCCAATGCATCCTTGTCCGGCAGCTTGCCGCCGATCACGTCTTTGATGGCGCCGGCAATCGGCCGGGCGATGTCTTTGTATTCGACGTTGGCGCCGATATCCGCCGACCAGTTGCTCTCGTTGTGGCTGCTGCTTTGGGTGTTGCTGGCGGCGCGGTTGTCGATTTCGTTGGCCGCAACATTCAGGCCGCTGCCAGCCTTCACTTGAGCGCCCTCGGTGGCGAGCTTGTCGGCATTGATCATCAGGTTGCCGCTGCTGTGCACGCTGCTGGTTTGCGCCGTGGTTTTGCTCGTGGTGTCTTGCGAAGTGCTGTGGGCGAAATCGACGCCACTGCCGGCGCGGTCGAGGCCGCCGGTGTAGTAGAAGCCGCCACCCGTGCTGCTCTTGTCGGTGGAGGTATTGTGGCTGTCCTGCTCGGCCAGCAACGATACATTCCTGCCGCTCAGGTGGGTGTCGCCCGCAGTGGATTTGACCTCGCCGCCCTTGATCGTCAGATCGCCACCGGCCTTCACCTGCACGCTGCCACCGCTGAGGCTGGCGCCTTGCTGGGTGACGTCATTACGGGTCACCGTTTGCTGCTTGTCTTCGTAATGAATCCCGGCGCGATATTGCTCTGGCGTTTGCTCTTTCGCATAAGCGTCGAAGCCACGGGTCTGCGTGCTAAGGGTGCTGTCGTGGGTGTTCTGCGCCGAATGCACGTTCACATCCCCCGCCGCATCGGCCGTCAGCGCGCCGTCAGCCTTGACCGTGGAACCGGCCACTTCGATGTCCTTGGCGCTTTTGAGCTTGAGGTTGCTGTCGGACACCAGTTCACTGCGCACCGTGGTGCTGTCCTTGGCGTTCTGGCGCGACTCGTCCTTGGTGATGCCGAAGAACTTGCTGTCCTTGTCGTGGGTGTTGCTGTGCGAGGTGTCCTGTACGCCGTCGATGACCAGCGAACCCTTGTCACTGATCACACTGGCGTCGGTGCCGCCACGCACCTGGCTGGCGCTGATGCGCACGTCGTGCGCCTTGACGATCAGTTTGCCGACCGCGTTGATTTTGCTGCCCTGATGCTGGATCTGGCCCTTGTCGGCATCACCGGTCTTGCCGAAGAAACCGCCGCCGACCAGATCGCCGGAGTAGCTATTGTCGCTGCTGCGATGGGTGCGCGTGGCAGTGGCGATTTCCACTTGCTTGCCAGCCAGTTGCAGGTCGCCCGAGCTGTCCAGCTCGGCGCCTTCGGAACGCAACAACGCAGCGGTTTTCAAGGCGATGTTGCCAGCCTTCAACTGGGTGGTGACGCTGCGCTGCTCTTCGCTGCTGGTGTTCCAATTGGCTTTCCACAGGTGTTTGCGGTGGTTGCCTTGATCGGTCTGGGTGTGGCTTTCGGTGGCGGCGCTCAGGCGCAGATCGCCGCCGCTTTGCACGCTGAGATTGTTCGCGGCCTCGACCTTGGCGGCCTTCAATTCGGTGTCTTTGCCTGACGACAGTTTGGCGTCACGGCTGGCGATGATCTGGCTGCCATGTTGACGCGAATCAGCGTCGGTCTGGGTGCGGTCGTAGGTTTCCCAAGTGATGCCGATGGTGCTATTGCTCCAGTTCTCGCGCTTTTCCTGGAGCTTGCGGCTCTGGACCGTGGTCAGGGTCAGGTTGCGTTTGGCGTCGACCGTAACGTCACGGCCGCTGACATCGGTGGCGGCGAGGGTCAGATCCTTGCCGCTGTGCAAACCCACATCGCCAGCGCTGCTGCGGATGCCCGCACGCGTCACTTCGAGGCTGTTGGGTACAGCTTCGCCGCTGACGCTGAGGTCACCGGCCGAACGAATCTGCACACCGTCGCGCCCCGCAACTTGTACTGCACCAACCCTGACACCCGCACCTTCGGCCGTGCTGACGATATTGATGCGTCCAGCCTGCATCGCGCCGAACAGGCTGGCATCAATGCGTTGATCGCCGGTGTTGCCAGCAGGGTCTACGGTTTTCACTTGGCCGCTGGCGTAATCAACCTGATTGCGCCCGACCGTGAGGTTCAATTGATCGCGGGCATTGATCGCGCCCTGGCTGTCGATACGCGGCGCGATCAGGTTGATCGAGCCCTCGTCGTTACGCAGGCCGCCGCTCTGAATCTGCAACTGACCACTGGCATCACGGGTACTCAAGGCCTGCAGTTTGCCGTCGTTCAATTCCGGGCGACCGACCACCAGATTAGCGTTCGGCGTGTTGATGAAACTGCCGCCATTCACCGAGATGCCGTTAGGGTTGGCCAACACATAGTCGGCAGCGCGACCGAAGATTTCCTGCGCACCGTTGATGGCCGAGGGGTTGCGGCTGATCACTTCGTTGAGGATCACGCTTGCCGCTTGACCCCGCAGTTGCGGGTTGGCTGCCAGTTGCCCGGCGAGTTGTGATTGCCCGGCCTGCAACGCGTTGTTGAGCACCAGGCCCTGACGATCGACGTTGTAGTCGAGGAACTGGTTGTGCGACAGACCCGAGCCGTTGGGTGCAACGATGTTGACGATGGGCACACCGCCCTGGGTTTGCAATTGCGCGGTACCGCCAGGGCCCGGGGCGACCACGACTCCGCCGGCCAATGCGCTTGGCAGGTGGATGGCGAAGAACAGGCTGGCAATCGCCCAGCGCAGTTTGCCCCGAGGAGAAAGATGAAATGCAAAGGTAGGTGCTGGCATAAAAACGTCTCCATGGAAGGACGGCATCACGTCGCGCGATTTTTCCTGGCCGTGGCTGTCGCGCTCAGATCCAACGGCTGTTTGTTCACTGCTTGATTGGTTTAAACAAGGGTCATATCTGCACACCCACACGCATCAGCCAGGTGGGCGGCTCGTGCTGCAAACCGTTGGGAATGTTGAGGGCGCGCTGGTAATCGAGGTCCACTTGCAGGTTCTTCCAGCCCAGATTCAGCCCAACACTGGCGCCGCTCAGGCGTTGGCCCTGTGCGCCGTGATCGGCCTTGATCCAGCCATGGTCGAGACCGACACGCGGGGTAATCTGCACCGGCCATTCGCTGCGCAGCGGCAGGCGCAACGTGTTGCGCCAGATCGCACCGCTGGCACCGGAGGCGCTGCTGACCCGATAACCGCGCACCGCCGAATCGTCGGTGCCGAGCAGTTGTTCGATGGCCGGTAGCGGATCGGGGCTGTACTGCACGTTGAGCTGGCTCTGCCACTGCCAGGCTTGCGCGCCGAGCTGACCGTTGCGCCATTGGCTGAGGCCGGCGCGGTACTTGCGAAACTGCGCCTTGGGCAGGTTGTTGACCTGATGCTGTGAGTCGTCATCGGCGCCGAACCAGCGCAGACCCTGGGCGTAATTGACATCGAGGTTCCACACCGCGCGGTCGAGCCAGAACAGATTCAGTCCGGCCTCGGCCACAGCCAGCGTCGGGCTCTGAATGCCCAGCCGGACGTTTTCCAGATAGCTGTCGACGTCCTTGTGCGCCAGTTGCAGGTTGGCGCTGAGCTGACGACTCTGGTCGCGCCACAACACGCGGTCGGCACGCAGACTGATCTGATCGGTGATGCCGGTGGTGTGAAAGGTCACGCTGGGCAATTTGAACGGCGCACGATATTCGGCATGGCTGGCGAACACGCTGTACGTCCAGTAACCGTAAGGGATCGCGTAGTAGAGGCTGGCGTTACGACTGTAGCGATCACCCTGGTTTAACGTGTCGCTGGCGCTGAGGCTCAACAGATCGTTGAGTTCCAACGGGCTGTCGAGGCTCAGGCTGACGCTGTCGCGATCACGCCCGGTGCTGGCACTGCCAAGGTTGTCGAGCCCGGCATTCAAGGCCCAGCGCGACTGACCAGAGGTGCGCGAACGCAAGATGATCCGCGAGGCGCCAGGCTGACTGCCGGGCGCAATGTCGGCGGTGAGATCGATTGAGCGCAAACGGTTCAACTGATCCAGCCCCTGCTCCAGATCACGCAGGTTCAACGGTCCGCCGAGCATCCCGGGGAAGGCGCCACCCAGCGAAACCGGCAGGCTCTGATCGGCCAGTTCGATCGACTCGATGTAGCCTTCGTCGACCATGATGTCCAGCGACTGCCCCGCTGCCGGGGCGCTGCTCAGGTAGGGGCGACTGGCGATGTAGCCCTTCTCGACATAGATCGCAGTGATGGTCGCCAGCAGATTATTGATCTGGCCGACGCCCATGCACGGCGACAACAGCGGTTTGAGGCGTGCGTTGAGCTTGGCGCTGTCGATCAGCGTGACGCCGCCGATGCGCGTGCCGCTCAGTGGCCAGCAACGCTCATCGGGGGTAACGGTTTGGGGAATGGCTGGGGTTACCGACGCGGGGCCGAACGCGCCGCGCTCCAGTTGCCGCTTTCTTTGTTCCAGTTGCAGTTGTTGC
Source organism: Pseudomonas sp. NPDC087614 (assembly GCF_044743485.1). NCBI lineage: Bacteria > Pseudomonadati > Pseudomonadota > Gammaproteobacteria > Pseudomonadales > Pseudomonadaceae > Pseudomonas > Pseudomonas sp. NPDC087614. The sequence goes on from NZ_JBIUWN010000076.1 coordinate 21,416, forward strand.
AAATCGCGCTGTTGCTGTTGTTGCTGGCGCAATACTTCCTGGCCCGGCGCGACAGGTTCGGCAGCTTCAAGCGAGGAGGCACACACGCTCAACACAAAGGCCGACAGCAGCGGGCAAAGCGTGAATCGACGACGATAAACAACGTGGAACGAATACGGCACGCAACTTCCTTGCGATCATCAAATGGCGCAATGCCACCCTATCAATGATCGTGATAGTCGGAGCCCTCCTACACAAATGCAAGACGCTTCCTACATCGCTTACACTTCTTAAACAATTGATTTACTTGCGTTGAATGTCAGCAGCAACGCCACGCCGCTGCACACTATCAGGGTTTCCCCGAGTGCCTGCGACCAACCGGCGAGCATCAATCCCGCGCCAATCAGCAGGTAATAAAGCAGCCCTAACAACGCCCCTGCGGTGCCCAGGCGATCCGTGTAATTGACCAGCGCCGAACCAAGGATATTCGGAATCGCCATACCGAACGCCAGCACCACCAGCAACATGGGCAAGATGAACGCACCGCTGTCCTGCATCGCCCAAACACCTGCACCACCGAGCAAACCGCTCAGTGCGGCGAGTCGAATCAATTGCAGCGCGTTGAAACCGCGGCGCAGCAGACGTTTGTTCAGCCATGCTCCAAAACCTGAGCCAAGCGCAAGAATCACGCCGCTGTAGCCGAACATGCTTGCGCTCAAACCAAGACGTTCAAACACAAAGGGGCCGAGACTGTAATAACTGAACAGTGACACGTTGAACAAGGCGATCCACAAGGCCGAGCGCCAGATCCCAACGTCATGCACCATGCGCCCCAGGGTTTGGAACAGGCCCACGCTGGACAATGGTTGCGCACGAGTTTCCGGCAAGGCGCGCCAACTCCACAGCCACAACGCCACTGCAATCAGCAACAGCGCACCGAGTACGCCGCGATAGCCAAACCCTTGAACCAGCCCCGCTCCGGCGAACAGCCCTAGCGCCGGACTGGCTGCCAGAGCCATGCCCACCAGCGAAAACACCTGCGCCAGTTCCGCGCCCTGAAAGCGGTCGCGCAACAAGGTTTGGGTCACCACAGAACCGACAGCGGCGCCAAATGCCGCCAAGGCTTGGGCGATCAATAATCCCTGGAAACTCTGCACGCTCAAGCCGATCACGCAAGCCACCGCGTAGATCGCCAAACCGGCAAGCATCGACGGGCGCCGACCAATCCGGTCGCACACCCTCCCCCACGTCACCACGCCAAAGGCAAACGCCAGGAAATACACCGACAAGGTCTGCCCAGCCGCTTGCGGGCCAACGCCAAACGCACGGCCGATATCGCCGAGCGCCGGGCTGTAGAGGGTCTGGGCAATTTGCGGAAACATCAGCAGCGCAATCGCCAACACCAATAAATGTCTGTTGTTCATCTCACCGTTACTCCTCATACAAAAACTGCCGAGGAGTCTAGGGAGCAACGGATGACGTATTATCAAAATCCTGACAACTTATCGTTGATATCGGACAAACCATGGCCTGGCTCAATGCCCACACGAATTTTGACCCTGATCGCTATTGCGCGTCGGTCATCGGCATAGCCTCCAGCCTGGGCGGCGATCACGATTCCGGTCTACACCGCCATCAACGCGGGCAACTGCTTTACACCCGCCAGGGCTGCACCCGTATCACCCTGGCGCAGCAGTTGTGTTTGCTGCCACCGTCGCGGGCCGCCTGGATTCCGCCCGGTGTCGTCCATCGCGCGGTGATGCAACAGAGCGTGGATTACCGCTCCATCTACCTGACTCCCGAACTGTGCAGAGAATTACCGCAAGGGGTGTGCGTGATTGAAGTCAGCCCGCTGCTGCGTGCGGTGCTGGAGCCGATGGCATTGGCAGATTTCGACAGCGATTGGCAGCAAGGCAAATTCGTTCATCTATTGGGTCTGTGCGTGAGCGAGATTCGCGAGGCCGCACAACAACCCATGCTCTTGCCCTTGCCCCGGGACAAGCGCCTGACGGCACTGCTGGCGACACCGGAAAAACTGCCACCGGAACTGCAAATGCTGGAACGCCAGATCGGCGCCAGCAGTCGCACCATTGGCCGGATATTCCAGCGCGAGACCGGTATGAGCTATCAGCAATGGCGCCAGCAGTGGCGTCTGATGCGTGCCATGGAGTTGCTCGCCACCGGGCGCAGTCTCGGTTATTGCGGTTTTGAACTGGGCTTCGCCAGCGACAGCGCCTTCATCGCGTTTTTCAAAGCCATGACCGGTAGCACGCCCGGCCAATGGCTCAAGTAAGCACCTGAAAATGCCTGGCGCCACGCTCAATGACCGCGCCCACAAGGCATAACGGGCAAGCCTCAGGCCTGCGGGGTTTTACGGAAACCCACCGCCAGACGGTTCCAACTGTTGATGGTGCTGATCGCGACGGTCAGGTCGACCATTTCCTTGGGCGAGAACTGCGCCGCGACGACTTCGTAATCTTCGTCCGGGGCGTGGGTCAGGCTCACTTGAGTCAGCGACTCAGTCCACAGCAGGGCGGCGCGTTCGCGGTCGCTGAAGAACGGCGCTTCACGCCATGCGGTCACGGCGAACAGGCGACGTGGAGTTTCACCCCCCTTGATCGCATCAGCGGTGTGCATGTCGATGCAGAACGCGCAGCCGTTGATTTGCGAAGCACGCAGTTTGACCAGTTCAACCAAAGGCTTTTCCAGCGGCAGCTTGGACACGGCCGTTTCCAGGGCAATCATCGCTTTCAGGGCGTCGGGGGAAGCAGTGTAGAAATCGGTACGAGCTTTCATGGTGGGTTTCCGGGGCGAGTGAATGTGTGACTACGTTAGCCCCGGCGCGTGGTTCGACAAATAGCCAATATTCCAGAAGAACAGGAGGCCACTCAGACGTCAGATGACAACCTACAGCAAGCAGGTGATCGGCTTAGCGGTCGGAGCGCATCAGTTCTGCAATAGCGCCATCCATCGACAGCACGGCCGCACGATTGCGCCCGGCATTTTTCGCCTGATACAACGCCGCGTCCGCTTGCTGAATAAACACTTCAGGGTCGTCATTGCCACTTGGAATGAAGGCGTAACAGCCCAGGCTCACGGTGAGGTATTCGGTCGGTGATCCGCTGTGGATGATGTGTTTGTCGATCACGCTGCGACGAATCTGCCCGGCAATCGCCAATGCACCGTTGATATCGGTGTCCGGTAACAGCACCGCGAACTCTTCACCGCCGTAGCGCACCGCCAGATCGGTCTTGCGCTGACAGCAAGCCTTGAGCACTTGGGCGACTTGTGTCAGGCAATGGTCACCCGCGACATGGCCATAGGCATCGTTGTAGCGTTTGAAGAAATCGATATCGAGCATGATCAGGCTTAATGGGCTGCTCTGCCGGGCCCCTCGGGCGAATTCGATCTCCAGCGAGCGCTCGAACAGGCGTCGATTGGCCAGCCCGGTAAGGCTGTCGTGGGTCGCGATCTGCTCCAGCGCCTGTTGCGCCTTACGCAGGTTTTTCTCGATCCGCTCACCGTCGCGCACCTGGTGGATGAACACCCAGCCGAAAAGACCGACGCCGAGCATTACCAGCGCAATGATCACGCTGGACTGAAACGCCCGATCGTACCAACCCTTGAGAATCGTGTCGCGCGACGTCCCGGCGGCAACCACCAGCGGATACGAGGCCAGTTGCCGGTAGCCGTACAAACGCTCCACCCCATCGACCACCGAATTGATCATCGCAGTGCCAGACGGGGCTTGAGGCAGCAATGTCTGATAAATGCTGCCTTGCGCCAACGAAGAACCGATCAGGTTTTCGTCAAACGGTCGACGTGCGAGCAAAGTGCCGTCAGTCAGGCCGAGAAACATGATGCCTTTGTCGTCGAGGCTGAAGCTTTCGAAGAACCGGTCGAAGTACGACATCTTGATCCCGGTCATCAACACACCCTGAAAATGACCGGCCCGATCGTTGACCCGTTTGGAGATCGGGATGATCCACTCGCCGTTTTCACGGCTGCGAATCGCCCGACCGATGTGCGCCTTCCTCGAGGCATTCTGTTGATGAAAGCGGAAATATTCACGGTCGGCGACGTCCTTGCCAATGGGCAAGTCAGGGTACGAGGTAATCACCCACTGCCCCTTGCTGTCGAACAGGAACATGCCATGCAACTGCTCTAGTTGCTGCACTCGCCGAGCGAACGTTTTCTGCAACCGTGGTTTTTGCGCAGCGCCGTAACCATCGTCCTCGATCCAGTCAACCAGAATGGTCAGCACCAGATCCGCCGCCAGGAACGTGTCCTCGGCCTGCTGCGCCATCGCCCGTGTCAGGTTACTCGACGCCACCTGCGCCACTGCCAGGTCCTGACGCCGCGACTGCTCCAGTTGCAGATACAACAATCCGGACAGGCACAAACACACTGCCACGATAAACAGCACCGCAGCTTTGCGTAACGGCAAGCGCTTGAGCGTGCCGGGGACATGATGCGGGTCGTGAACGGGGATAGGCAAAAGCGTGTCCTGGACAGGTACGACAGGGGCACTAAGCCCGAAATCCTTGTGTTTTGTGAGCGTAGTTCACGGGTATGCACGGGGCAAACACCCCGCTCCCGCCCAGTTGTATCGGCGCACAGTGGATTTGGATGATCGCCGTTCGAATATTTATTAACGAGTTTTTATAGCTGCAACGGTAATGTTCACCAGCCTTGCGGCTAATAGCGCCACGTTGCCAAATGAGCTTTTGGAAGAGTGCCAGCGCGCAAAAGACCTCAGGTAAGAGCACCTGAAGCGTTATGCGGATCAATAGACAGAAAAAACCCGCCGTAGCAGGTTTATGCAAGTCAGGCTATCAAGCGGCGCCATACTGATTTTGCAGGGCATCCAGTCGCGCCTGCTCACTCTCACTCAAACCGCTGGCATCAAAAAGCGCCTTGCCATCCGGGCCATCAAGCCGGTAAACCTCAACGGTGAAAATGGCTCCGGCCGGCGCTTCAATCTTGCCCCACTTGCCGAACTTGTTGGGCAAGAGTTGCCAGGTCGCGCCTTCACCAGACTCCAAGCCACCGCTGATTTCATAATTGAACGCGTCGACAAACCATGGAACGGCTCGTTCAGGACTGGCAATGGAGCCCTTGAAGTACGCGCGTGAAATTGGATGCGAAGTGCCATTCTGCACCGTCAACTCGATAACCGGCTGAGCAATCTTCGAGTACTTGTCAGTCTGCTGCTCCAGAAGTCTGGATCTCGATACAGCGAACTTCGCCAGCTCGCTTTTTGCAATCTCGGCAGAAGCAGCCTTGGACTTCAGCTCCTTGATTTCCAGCAACGCCTGCTCTTTTTTCTTCTGCTCGGTCGCTGCGCGAATAGTCGTCGCCATCGCATTCACGTCAGCAGCCGTCTTTCCGTCAAGACTTAAACTGTTGTTCTGCTGTACCCCGACCAGCGATGTATTTCCGAGACTCAAATTGCTCAAGGCAATCAGCATCAGGTCTGCCGTAAACTGTTTCTTCTCGTCAGGAGACAGATTTTCAGCAACTTTTTTAGACGACTCCTGCAAGGATCCTTCGGTGGTTGCGTCCAGTTTTGGATCACCACAACCGGCAAGTAATGCCGCGAACAGCCCGATCAAAAACATCCGTTTCATCTTTTTTCTCCTTCTGATAACAAAGCGAATCCGGGTAAAGAGCGAGGTGATCGAACCGTCGCTTCTTTCGATGCGGTACCCATACTGCCGAATAGAGTGATGATACCGCTTATACATGGATAGAACAGATATTGCCCGGGATGCCCCACCGCGCCTACAGCGCTGCTCGTTGCTGAACGCGCGCCTGCAGTTGCCGCCCCCCCCTATTAGAAGCTGCATGCTTACACGTCTTGAACAGTCATGCTGAAGCGAAAGAAGTAGAACGAGATTTCTTCTTCCTCAACACCCCTCAACTCGAGTCTGAGTCTGAGTCTGAGTCTGTCGAGACCATCGTCAAAAATGGAGATGTCACGCAAATATCACGCGCATGAAAAAGGCCAATGCTGTGAACATCGGCCTGAGTCATTGAATCATATGGTCGGGACGGAGTGATTCGAACACTCGACCCCTAGGGATGGTCTGAAGTAGCCCTGTATTTCCGGCCAACTTCAACCTCATCCAATTTTGAAAGCGGTAGACCGATCAAAAACGATCAGATTGCCCG
>NZ_JBIUWN010000077.1:0-26714 GCF_044743485.1 Pseudomonas sp. NPDC087614
CAGCGTGTAATCGCGCTGACTACGTTTTGCGCCCGTATCCATTGCACCCTCCTGATAAGAAGCCAGAAGGTGTAAACCTTATTCAGGACGAGACAGCCGCGAGAATAAAGTCAGCATGATCACCATCAGTCCCGTGACAATCAGAGGATTGGAGAACTGAATCAGAACAACTTCCAGGCCAATGAGTACAAACAGCAACGCGTTCAGAATTTCATCAATCAGCTCCCAAAACATATCCACGTTTTTTTCGGTTTTTTCAGACATCGCGTAGGTGCGTCCCTGGTTCCCCACGATCAATCCCATCACCACCATCGCCAATGGCCCCGAAACATGCAAAGACGTGGCGAGGGCATAGCCGCCGAGCACAGCGGCCAGCGTGATGAGAACCTCTTCCTGATAGCTGTCGATACTCTTGAGCATTCGGTACGTGATGTACCCGACTGCAGCTCCTAAAAGCGCGCCGCCACCCGCTTCCCTCAGCAAAACCAGCGACGCACCGCTGAAAGAGGGCGTTTCACCGCTCGCAATCATTGCCAGTATCAGCGAAAACAGCACAACGCTGACGCCATCGTTAAAGAGCGACTCACCCGAAATCACCACCTCAACACTGCGGGGGGCACCTGCTGATTCCAGGATGCCCATGACCGCAATCGGGTCGGTTGGCGAAATCAGCGCGCCGAACACCAGGCAGTATGCAAGGGGTAACTCAAGGTTGGTCAGGGACAGCAGTTCCCAGAGCCCAAAACCGATGATCAGCGTCGATAGGGTTGTACCAGCGACGGCCAGGCATGCAATTTGCCATTTGTAGGAGCGCAGTTCCGACAAATTGACATGCAATGCACCTGCAAATAACAGCAAGGACAACATGCCTTGCATCAGTAACTCGGAAAAGTCGATGGACTCGATCAATGATTGTTCGATGGTGTGCAACGTGTGAAAGCCCAGCGCATCAGAGGCCATGTTCAATAGCGAGAGGCCCAAAGCAATGCCCATCACGCCGATAGCCGGGGGCAGCCCCACATAACGACGATTGAGGTAGGCGAGGGTCGCGGTGATGCAGAGAAATATTGCAATGATGTCCAGCATGGGTTTGATGTCTCCCAGGCGCACCGGGTGGGGGTTGGACACTGGCACCTTCTGCGTTCTGCGTGATGCCATATGGGCACCCGCAAATGCCACTCATGAAAGATGCGAGTAAATGTTTGCGTGGGCGGCCGATCAAATGAGTTTTTGATCGGCCGCCATTAACCAGAGCAGTGTTGCTCCGGTGGCTTAATTCAAATCGCCAGCCTGATGTCGCTCGGGCACCTGGCTCGCTTCATCGCCCCATGTCCGATTGACGCGCTGCCCACGAATGACCGCTGGCCGCTTGGCGATGTCCTCTGCCCAGCGCTGCACATGAGTGTATTCGTGAGCGGCCAGAAACTGCGCCGCCGAGTAGACATTGTTGCGCACCAGTTGCCCGTACCACGGCCAGACCGCGATGTCGGCGATGGTGTAGCTGTCGCCGGCCAGGTAAGGACTTTGGGCAAGACGCCGATCCAGTACATCCAGTTGCCGCTTGGCTTCCATGGTAAAGCGGTTGATCGGGTACTCCATTTTCTCCGGCGCATAGGCATAGAAATGCCCGAATCCTCCACCCAGATAAGGCGCTGCGCCCATCTGCCAGAACAGCCAGTTGAGCGTCTCGGTGCGTCCTGCCGGATCTTTGGGCAGCAAGGCGCCGAATTTTTCTGCGAGGTAGAGCAGGATCGCGCCCGACTCGAACACCCGAATCGGCGGCTCGACACTGCGATCGAGCAGGGCAGGAATTTTCGAGTTCGGATTGATCTCGACAAAACCGCTGGAGAACTGATCGCCTTCGCTAATGCGGATCAGCCATGCGTCATATTCGGCAGCGGTATGCCCCAACGCCAGTAGTTCCTCCAGCAGAATCGTTACCTTCACGCCGTTGGGCGTGGCGAGCGAGTAGAGCTGCAACGGATGCTTGCCCACCGGCAACGTCTTTTCATGCGTCGGGCCGGCAGTCGGGCGGTTGATGCTGGCGAACTGTCCGCCGGATGGCGCTTCGTTTTTCCAGACCAGGGGCGGAACGTAGGGCGTTTTGCTCATGACATTGGTCTCGTCGATTGTTGGCTGAGAACAGAGGGACACCGTAGCGTGTTTGTCGCTTACGCCACAAAAAAATTCCGCATTTCTTGAGCTGATGCCTGCGTGAAAGACCGCTTCTGCCGGGCATCTGAACTCAATACCGCTATGACACTGATGCTTTGCGGCTGTATCGGGGGTATCAGTTTCGACGCTGGAGTCGGGCTCGCGGGCCCAACAATAAGCGGACAGTGTCGAGACCTCGCGCGAATGTGGCGGTGTAACGCTTTGGGCCATAGTGGTGCCGAGCTGCTTTTCTCGAAATGTTCAACGGGTGTCCGTTTCCGAATGGCGGGCCAGTATGTTTCTGATGAGAGTTTCTTCACTAAATGAAATATTGGCGATTTCACACGCGTCAGGGACTTGTTGCCATTCGCTTGAGGTGTATCCGATCTGGCGCACAAGCCATTGCTGCGGGCCAGTCCAGGACAGCTCGAGGTAAGGGCCGGCCAGTTCTTTATTGGCGATCAGCAAGCCGACTTCATCCGCCGGCCCCGGGCACATGCCGCCGACCGCAAAAGGTACCCGCTCGAGGATGAGGGCGTTGAGTATGGCCAGCAACTCTGCATGCGAAGCGAAGGAAACGTGGCGCTGGCCGGCAACAGCGCCGGCAAAAACCAGGTCGCCGGTTTGTGAGTCTGCAGCGTTGATCGATGCCAGGTGCGCTGGCGCTTGGCCGGAGCCTTTGGCATAGCGTGGTTTAATCACGGTAATCACTCAACTCAACAGGTCGAAGACCCGCGATGCAGAAGGGCGAGCATGAGCGCACAGATCCCTGCGCTCATGCTCGGAGAGGGGCCAGGATGGTGAGGTAGATCCACCTGATACGGCGAAAAAATCAATTCCCGTCCGCTACCTTGCGTTCAATCTCATCGGTTTTGCGCTTTAACGTCTCCGCGTCCTGCTCTTTGACCCGGGTCGAAGTCGGTGTGATCACCTCATCCACGGCCTGGGTGTCACTGTCCTTGTCTTCAAGATCCCGTTCGACCACATTCACCGGTTTCCCGGAAGCGTCGGTGGGCTGGGCATTCATGGTTTTGTCGTCATTGCTGTTCATATCGCAGACCTCCATGGGTGTAATCGTTGGAGGGGCGGTTTGAGGCTAGCGTTCGATATTTCTTTAAATCGCTGAATCGACGTTGCAGAAACTTTGCACCTTTCCAACGGCTAAATCTGTTTTAACCAGACCCTGTCGGGATGAATATCATCATGCGCCCAAGCACCTTGTTTGCAACGTTGCTCGGCTTGTCTGCACTCGAGGTTTTGCAGCAGAAGCCAGCCATTAAGCAAGCGGTATCTTTTTCATGCCTCGCATCGGGTCATCCAGTAGACGAAATTGCTCAAGTATGAAATCGAGCAGTAGCCGTGTTGACGGCAGCATGCCTTGTCTTGAAGCAAATACGGCATGAATCATTTCTGTTCTGGGTGCCCAATCCTGCAAAACCACGACCAGATCCCCGCGCTCGATGTAATCGTGTACCAGTGACATTGGCATCTGCGCGACACCAACACTGTCGATAGCCGCGCAACGCAACATCAGCAGGCCTTTGGTAATGAGCAGCGGTCGGTGCGCGTGGGTGAACTCCGAGCCGTCAGCATGGAACAGCGTCCAGCTGTAATCGCGTTGTGGACTGCCGTGATGAACACTGGGCAAACGCGCCAGATCTTCTGGCCGGTCGGGTGTACCCAAGCGGCTCAAAAGCTTCGGGCTGGCTACCAGACATTGGGGGCGTTGGGACATGACGCGGCTGACCAGATTGGAATCTTGAAAGGGCAGGGGACGGACCCTCAACGCCAGATCGACGCCTTCGGCAACCACATCGACCTGACGATCACTGGCTTCCAGATGCACCTCCACACGCGGGTGCTTGACCATGAAGCGCGAGATGATTGCGCCGACACATTCCTCTAGTAGCACCGTGGGGCAGGTGACCCGCAGGACCCCGCCAGGCTCTGCGTGGGTCATCGCTATCGCAGCTTCCGCCGATTCAGCTTCCTTGAGCATTGCTCGGCAATGAGCATAGTAGATTTGCCCCAGCTCGGTGACCGAAAAATGGCGGGTGTTACGAATGATCAAGCGCACGCCGAGCCGTTCTTCAAGTAGAGCGATCCGTCGGCTTAGGTTGGATTTCGGAATACCCAGCGCACGTGCGGTGGGCGCGAAGCCTCGGTGATCCACCACCATAACGAAGTACTGAAGGTCATTGAGATCCAGCACGGTCGACATCCATTGAGACAGAAGGCACCAACTATACAAGTCTGATCGTCCCTTGTATGGGAAACACCAGTCAGTTTTTTGTATCTGGTGCCGCGAGCTGCGCGGACATTAGATTGCAGCCGCTCGATGACCGCATGTGTAAGGTCGGCAAGTGGTATCGACGACGTCAACAGCTCGCCCGCGCTGCGGTTTTCTCTGGATCTGAACTTGAACAAACTCTGTGAGATGCATTCTTTTGTCACGGTGGTCGACACCGGCAGTATTTCCGAAGCCGCGCGACGCTTGGGCATTGCCAAGTCGATGGTCAGCCAACGCCTTCAGCAACTGGAAATGCGTTTGGGCAGTATTCTGCTTGAGCGCGGACGACGCGCGCGACTGACCGAAACTGGCGATGTGTTTTATCGTTATTGCGTGCGCATTCTGGCCGATGTCGACGACGCGGAGGGCGCGGTATTGTCCTCGCAGTCGAGCCTGCGTGGCAGTTTGCGACTGGCCGCTCCGATGGCATTCAGCATTCGTTATCTGACGCCGATTCTGTCTGCTTTCGCGGTGCGCTACCCCGATTTGCAGCTGGACGTCGAGTTCGATGATCGTCACGTCAATTTGCACGAAGAACGCTACGATGCCGCTATCCGCATTGGCGAGTTGCCGGACTCTTCGCTGGTGGCGAAAACCATCACGCCAAACCGCCATATCATCTGCGCAAGCTCAGACTACCTAGCCACGCATGGCATTCCACAAACCCCACAGGAGCTGTCCCGTCATTTCGCCATGCTCTATGTGAACCGTGAGCCCCACGGCATGTGGATGTTGCCGGTGAATAACACGCTGGAGTCATTTCGCGTGCGCTGTCGCATGCGCACCAACAATGCACATCAGTTAATGGAAGCCGCCAAGGCAGGCATGGGGCTAGCGATCCTGCCGACGTTTCTGGCTGCTCAAGCGATTGTGGCCGGCGAGTTGCAAGAGGTGCTGGCGACCTATGCACCACGCGCAGGAAATATCTCCATGGTGTACCGACGTTCATTGCGCGCATCGCCCAAGCTGCTGGCGCTGGCTGGCTTTCTCTGCGAGCAGATCGGCAACCCGCCAGCGTGGGAGCAAATGCTGGCAGCCCATGCAAGTCAGTCTGATTGAATCGTTCGCAATTGACGAAACGTGGATTCACTTTTTGCCTGCTTATGAGCTTTTGAAGGCTTACATATGCTTTCCCCAACAGACGCAATCTCTAGCGCCTGACAGGGAAGAAACGCATGAAGAACGTAATTATCGTCGGTGGGGGCTCGGCCGGTGCAGTGCTGGCTCGCCGATTGAGCGAGAGCAATCAGCGTCAGGTGTTGTTGCTTGAGGCCGGGAAAAGCTTTGTGCCGAACGACTATCCCGACGTTGTTACCAGCAGCGACATTGTTGGGGCCAGTAGCAGTTCGGAGCTCGAATGGGGCTACAAAACCCAGCCCGGTTACATCGATCATCCCATCGGCGCTTTGCGTGGCAAGGTCTTGGGGGGCTGCTCTGCCATCAATGGCGCGGTAGCGATTCGTGCTCGCCCCAGTGATTTCGCGCGCTGGGATCTACCTGGGTGGAGTTATGACGACATGTTGCCCGCATTCAAAAAACTCGAGAGCCACAGTCGTGGAGGCAGCGCTTTGCATGGTCATGAGGGGCCGCTGCCGGTTAAACAACTGAGCAATCTGGACGTCACGCCAATGCAGCGAGCGTTCATTCAGGCGACGTTCGCCTATGGCTACAAGATCATCGATGACTTTGACGGCGCGGATGCGAACGGCGTCGGCCCGTACCCGATGAATATCGTCGACGGCGTGCGTATCAATACCGGCATGGCCTACCTCACTGAACAGGTGCGAGCCCGCAGTAACCTGCAGATCCAGGCGGACAGTCTGGTCGATAAAGTACTGTTTGAGGGTCGACGTGCCATAGGTGTACAAATGAGCGATGGCGCGCAACTGTTGGCCAGTGAAGTGATCCTTTGCGCGGGTAGTTATGGCAGTGCGGCGATTCTGCTGCGCTCCGGTGTTGGTCCTGCCGCCGATCTGGCCGCGTTGCAGATTCCGCTGGTAGCGGATCTTCCGGTGGGTCAGCGTTTGATAGATCACCCTTTCTATTACAACGCCTATGCAGCCCGTGCGGATTTGATCGGTCGACAATCACCGGTCATCGGCGCCAAGCTCTGGACCAGCAGCCGCCGAGCCGAAAAGGATGAACTCGATCTGCACATCACCGCCACGCACCTATTTCCTCACGATCAGAGTCCGACCCATGTGGGCTTTGTGCTCGCCGTCGCACTGACCCGCCCGCAATCGCGAGGCAGCGTAACGCTGGCGAGCCGTGATCCGCTCGTGGCGCCTAGCATCGACCTGAATTTTCTCGCCGACCCTGAGGATCGCCAACGCCTGCTTGAGGGTATTCGCTTGGCCCGCAAGATTGGCGCCACTGCACCGTTGAACGCGTTTATTCACTCGGAGCTTAATCCGGGGCCGAGCACTGAGTCGGACGAAGCGCTGTTGGCGAGTGTCCGGGCGAGCCTGGACACCTATCACCACCCGACCTCAACCGCGCCGATGGGCAGGCCCGGTGATTCACATGCGGTGGTCGATTTGCAGGCGCAGGTCATTGGCTTGCAAGGGCTTCGCGTGGTCGACGCATCGATCTTTCCCGATGTTCCATCAGTTGCAACCAACATCACCGTGATCGCCGTTGCGGAAAAAATCGCCGCGCTTTACGCCTAATTTTCAGGACTCGACTTCCATGAACAACACACCTGTTTTGAACTGGATTGATGGCCTGTGGCTCGATTCAGGCGTTTACAAAGATTCCATTAACCCCGCGACGTATGAGCGTATCGGGCGATATGCCGAGGGCGGTGCCTATGAGGCACAGCAGGGCATTGAGGCAGCGTTGCGTTCGTTTGCACAAACATCTTGGAAAGATGATCGCACTCTGCGCGCCACGGTACTGTTGGAGCTGGCGGATGGTTTTGAACGCAATGCCGAAGAGCTGATAGACACGTTGGCGCTGGAAAACGGCAAGATTCGTCCAGAAGCCGAATTCGAAGTGCGCATGGTGCCGCCTAAATTGCGCTATTACGCTGCAATGGTGCGTGCTGAGTACGGACGTTCAGCGGAGCCGAAGCCCGGCAGGATTTCCTTGGTGCTGCGTCAGGCCGTGGGTGTCGCGGGCATCATCGTGCCGTGGAATTCGCCGGTGGTATTGATGATTCGATCGTTGGCCCCGGCGCTGGCCGCAGGTTGCACCACGGTAATCAAGATGCCGGGGCAGACCGCTCAAACCAACGCGCTGCTCGCGCGGATCATGAGTGAGGCGCGGTCATTGCCTCGCGGTGTCATCAATTTGTTCAGCGAACTGGGAGCGGCGGGTTCGATCCATCTGGTTGAATCACCCAAGGTGCCGGTGATCAGTTTTACCGGCAGTACCAGCACGGGCCGCGCGATCTCGGCAGCGGGTGCGCAACACCTCAAACGCTTCGGTCTGGAGTTGGGTGGCAAGACGCCGATGTTGGTGTTTAACGATGCCGATCTCGATGTGGCCGTACCGGTGTTGCTCAAAGCCCTGACGGTGTTCGCCGGGCAGTTCTGTATGACGGGTTCGCGGTTATTGGTCCAGCGTGATATCGCCGCCGAGCTGATTGAACGTCTGGCTGCACGCCTTAAGGCGGTGCGTGTGGGGCCTGCGGCGGATCCGACCAGCGAAATGGGGCCGTTGATCGACAAGCCTAACGTGCAACGCGTCAACCAAGTGGTCGAGGAGGCGATTGACGCCGGTGCGCAAGTGATCGTGCGCGGCGGCCCGATCACCGATGGGCCGCTCGCCAAGGGTGCATTTTATCGACCGACGCTGTTGCGTGTCAGCGATCCCGAAATGGCCATCGTCCAGCGTGAAACGTTTGGACCGGTGCTGACCTTGCAGGTTTTTGACAGTGAGGTCGAGGCGGTCGAAATGGCCAACAACAGCGAGTTCGGCCTGGCCGCCAGCGTTTGGACCCGCGATGTCGATCGCTCGCTGCGAGTAGCACGCGAATTGGAGGTCGGCACTGTCTGGGTCAACGATTGGGCCATGGTGTTCGATGAGTTCGAGGAGGGCGGTTTCAAACAGTCGGGGCAGGGTCGTCTCAATGGTGTGGCGGCCATGGATGATTTCATTGAGTACAAACACATCGCACTCAATCCCGGTCTGCGTCAGGGATGAGCGCCATACGATTGCAACACTTACTGGTTGGGGCAGTGTTGGCCGGGACGCTGACAACGTCCTCGGCCCTGTTCGCCAATGAAACAAGGGATAACGCTATGCCCCAAGAGCGGTTGTACGACGCTTTGCTCGATGCGCTCAATGCTACGTTCGGCCGTCACCCCGGATTCAGGGCCACCCATGCCAAAGGCCTATTGCTCAATGGCACATTCAAGGCTTCGCGCGTCGCCGGCTCAATCAGTCGAGCTGCCCACCTGCAAGGGCAAACGGTGCCAGTGGTGCTTAGGTTCTCCAACTTCAGTGGTGTACCGGCTACCGCTGACGGGGATCCGATGGCCAGCCCGAGAGGGTTGGCAGTGCGTTTTACCCTACCGAGCGGCGAGGCCACCGATATCGTGACGCACTCGTTCGACGGCTTCCCGGTCGCCACGCCAGAAGACTTCCTGAGATTTCTGCAAGGCATTGCCGCCAATGTCGCAACACCGCCGGATCCCCAGCCACTTCAAACCTTTTTGGCGAACCATCCACGGGCGCAGCATTTTCTGGAAACGCCCAAACTGCCACCGCGCAGCTATGTGGGGCTCGAATACTTCGGTGTCAACGCACTGGTGTTCAGCAATCGTCAGGGCGATGAGCTAATTGGCCGTTACCGCATCGAACCCCTACTCAAGCAGCCATTGCTGAATGACACCCAGGCGGCCACGATGTCCGCTGATTACTTGCAGGAGGAAATCAGCGCGCGACTGAGCGAGGGCTCGTTGAAGATGCGATTGGTGCTGCAACTGGCAGCGTCGAGAGACGCAGTCGAAGATGGCTCAATCCCGTGGTCGCGTCAGAATAAGGAAGTTGAACTGGGGATTTTCAGTCTTGCTGCACTGGAACCAGCCGAGACACAGCAACTCGCTCAGCAACGTCTGGCGTTCAGTCCGGCGCGTTTGCCAGACGGTATCAACCTCAGTAGTGATCCGATGACGCTGGCGCGCGATCGGGTTTATCAGCGGGCGGTACTCAGGCGCCAGCGACCATGAGCAGCCATTCGGGCGCTCGCTGGAAACAATGGGTGTTGTCATGGCTGGTGGTATTGCCGCTAACGGTGAGCATGCCCTGGGGCTTGGCGACGTTGCTGGAACTGGCGGATTTACATTGGCCAGGGTGGCTGTTCAAAGTCGCGGTGGCCGGGTTGATCTCTTTCAACATGGTTTACTGGATGTTGCCGTTAAGTGCTCGGCTGTTGTCACGCTGGTTGCTGCGCTGAGGCCTGTGCCCCACCCTCCGTTCAGGAGGGCGGAGCGCCAGGCTCAGTCTTTAAGTCTGTCGCGATCCTTGGGTTGCGGCAGAAAGAATGTGCCAAGTATTGCGGTCCTGACCGCAATCACGCTCGGATACCACAACCCGCAATAGATATCGCCCGTGGCCGCGACCATGGCGAACGCCACCGTTGGCAGGCAGCCGCTGAACCAAGCGTTGCCGATGTGATAGGGCAGCGACATCGAGGTGTAGCGGATGCGGGTCGGGAACAGTTCGACCAGCCACGCCGCAATCGTGCTGTACCGCCGAGCAACGCCTTGATCACCACTTTGGGTTGCTCCAGCGCGTGAACGATTCGGGCAGCGGCGGTTTCGGCGCCTTGCCTTCGGCCTTCATCTTCTTGAACGCCGGCGCCGTAGAGGTAAAAGTCGTAGCACTCGAACACCGTGCCGAGGGAGGACGCGAAGACGGCCTTGCGCTCCTCCTTGGTGATGTCGCCGCTGTGGGGTGGACTGCTTGTCGCACTCTGGTCTGTGGATTCGATTAAAGATCGCTTGTTGGCGGCCGATAGCTGCCGATCGCCATCGATTCAAGAATCCATTTTTCAGGGACGACGCCCATGAATGCTTCATTGCAGAGCGCTGCCGCGCAAATCCGTCAGGCCGTTCGGGTCGCCACCGAAGGCCTTGTAGGGCGTGAACAGTTGGCGGAGCTGATTGTTCTGGCCGCTGTGGCGCAGGAGCATATTCTGGTCATCGGCCCACCGGGCACCGCGAAAAGCGCGGTGGTGCGGCGGGTGGCGCAATCGATGGGTGGGCGTTATTTCGAATACCTGCTGGGGCGCTTCACCGAGCCGTCGGAGCTGTTTGGCGCGGTCGACCTGAAAAAGCTCCGTGAAGGCACGGTAGAAACGGATGTCAGCGGTATGCTCCCGGAAGCCGATATCGTCTTTCTCGACGAGGTTTTCCTCGGCTCGACGGCGATCCTCAATACCTTGCTTGGCGTGCTCAACGAACGCCGTTTTCGTCGAGGTCACACGCAGATTCAGTGCCCGTTGCGAGTGTGTGTCGGCGCCTCCAATGGTCTGCCGGATGATGAAGCGCTGGCAGCCTTTGGTGACCGATTCCTGCTGCACCTGTTTGTCGAGTCGGTGCCGGACAATCAGCTTGAAGCGATGCTCGCCGGCGGTTGGCAATCCGAGCAGCGGCCGGTTCAGCAACTGCTGGGCCTGAGCCAACTGGACACGCTCGGCCAGGCTTTGAAAAACGTCGTCATGACGGCTGTTCGTCCGGCACTGGCCCAGGCCATTCGCCGACTGCGCGAGGCCGGTATTCAGTTGTCGGATCGACGCATCGTCAAATCCCAGCGCCTGATCGCCGCCGCGGCATTGCTCGGTGGGCGACTTGAGGCCAGCGAAGCGGATCTGTGGCCGTTGCTGTATGTGCTGCCGACCAAGGAAACCCAGCAGCATGGTCGCGAAGTACTGCGCGAGATCTTCGCCCAGTCCAATAACAGTCATTTGTTTAGCGCTGTGGAAGAAGCCACCTTGCAGCCGATGTCGCGGCTCAGTCGCTTGCTGGAAACCGGCGAGGATTATCTGGCGCGCAACGAGCCACCGGCGAGTGCCTTGCTCGAAGGCCTGCTGCGCGAAATCGACGCCAATTTCAACGAACAGACCATTCCGTCGTCGTTGCAGGATGTGCGCGGTCAGGTGGCGCGTCTGCTGACGTCTGCGGCATGACGATCAAACCGATGAGTTGGGCCTGGCAGTCACGGCGCACGCCGGTCAGACCCCAGGCCGCCGTGGCGTGGGGCGACGTCGCGCGGCGCTTGCACGCACGGTTGCTGTCGATCCCCGAGGAACAGGCCGGGCGCCTGCAAGCCACGGCCAATCGTGACGTGTTGGTGGTGACCGGTGTCGCAACGGATCTGCCGTGGGTCGACGGCGTGGCATATGCGGCGATGGACGACCGTGCACCGGGGCTGTGGCTGCCAACCAGTTGGGAGCCCGACCGGCCGACAGACCTGCTGGGGCTTGCGCTGTCCAATAGATTCGCGCGGGCGCCGCTGCTGCTCTGGCGCGAGCCAGCCGCCGTGGTGCCGCTGGATCGTTTGTTGCCAGTGACTGCGCAGCATTTGCAGCGCATTGATGCTTATTGGGCGGGCCGCTGATGCAATTACCGGAATCGCTGCACCCCTGGCGCGACTGGCTGCAATGGTTTGCCCCAGAACAACTACCCCTGTTTGCTGACCTGTTCGGGCGTCTGGATCCGGTGCTGGGTCCGCTGCGCGGCCAACAGCAGGGCGGGGTGCCCGAGCCCGACGGCTTGGCCGATCTGCAACGTCGTGGCCCTTATGAGCGGTTGTTGTCGAGTGAATGGTTGCTGGCCGATGAAGTGCCCGACGAGTTTCTGCGCCGGGCCGTGGTGGGTGAGCATCTGTTTCTCGCGCCGCAATATCGCTCGCATCAGGCCAGCCGCTTGATGGTTGTGCTGTTCGATGCCGGGCCGCTGCAACTGGGCGCCGCGCGTCTGGTTCACATGGCCTTGCTGATCCTGCTTGCACGTCGTGCCAAAGACGCTGGCGCCGAGCTGCGCTGGGGCATTTTGCAGCAGGCACCGGAACTGCATGCGCTCGACAGTGCAGCACAGCTCAAATGCTTGCTCAGCGCCCGTACCTTCAAAACCGTTGACACCGGGCACTGGCAGGCCTGGCGTGACGGATTGAATGCGCAACCGGAGCCCGTCGGCGAGTGCTGGCTGGTGGGCCAGCGCTTGTCCGCGACCGAGGGCTTGTCCTGCACCCATCGCGTCCAGGTATCGCGCAGCCTCGACGGACGCAGTCTGTCGGTGGCGCTGCAAGCGGCGGGCTCCCGGCGCGTGACTTTGCCGGTTCCCGATGAGCGCCTGGCCTTGCAGTTGCTCAAAGGCCAGTTCGAAGGCGAAGTGGTCGCGACTGCGCCTGCCGCCAAGGGGTGCGTTCCGCGTGTGTCGCTGACCTTACCGCCAGTGATTTCCAGCGCGGGTACCCATGTCGCCATGAAGATGCTCGATGAACCGGGCATGGTGGTGATCAAGTTGCCGGCACAGAACCAGAAGAAGCCGATCGAGATACGCCGCAATCTGTGGGCTGTCGGAAAAACACCGTTGGCTCCGACGTTCTTTGGCAGAGCTTTGGGTGCCGTTCTGAGTGACGCATGGAAATTGTCGTTCTGGAACATGCCGGGCCTTAAATCGGTCGACAAGCCATGCCCCGAAGAACTGAAACTGCCGCCCGGCACTGCCACATTCCTGCCGGTGGCCGGATTGCGCAATCACTCGAGCGGCCGATTGTTCTTGCTCGATACCCAGGGGCATCTGGCGTTCTGGGTGCTGGAGACCGGGCGCTCACCGGCCAAGCCCTTGCCCCGGCATACTCATCACCTGACGAATAATGTCTTGGGTCTGGCCAAGACGTTCGGCAGCACGGCGACTTTTGTGCGCCGCGAAGGTAATCGCTTGCACGCACACACGGTTGACCCTGACGGCGAGGTCTCGGCTGCAGTTGACGTGGGTTTGGCCGAGCACATCAGTCAGGTGCTGTTTGTCGGCGGGCGGCGCAGGTATCTCGATAGCTGTGCGTTGCTGACATTGAAAAACGACGAGTGCGAGAGCTGGCGCGTGGTATCGGCCGACGGCTCTGCTTTCGAAACGCAAAGAATTGACCTGGCACCCGGCTGGAAAGGTATCGGCCTGCTGAAACAGGACAATGAGCCCTATTCCCTGCTGTTGCTCGGTCGGCAGGCCGTAGCCATTCATTACGAAGGCGAGCAACGCGTGTTATTCACCACTACCGATACCATCGCCAAATCAAGTTTTTGCCCCATGAGTGGCGTGCTCGCCGTGCTGACCAGCACCCGCGAGTTGCTGGTGTATTCGGTGCCGCAGCGCCTGATGCGCCTGCAAACGTTCTGCAACGATCAGCCGTACAAGAAGGAAGGCACCGATGACTGGACATGACGCGGCATTGATCCGCCGTCCGCTCTTGACCGGGCACCAACACATCGAGGGCCTGTGGTTTTCCGCCGATCGTTTCGACGAAAGCGAACGCGCCCGACTGCTCCTCGAACACTGGCAAACCGAGGCCCGGGCCTACCGTTTCGCCGACGGTGATCTGTTGCGCTTTCGCCAGCCCATCGCCGTGCAATGCGAGGCGTTGACCGGTTGGCCGCTGACTCGTCAAGGCACCGCACTGTGTTCGGCGCTGCTCGATCCGCAGGAAATGCGCAACCTGCCGGCTGCCGACCTTTGGCTGGTGCGCGGCAGTCACGTCAGTGCCCTGCATTTGCGCGATGCCGTGGCCCTGGCACCGGGTGACTGGCTTGACATCAGTGGCCTCACCTTGCTCGACACCTATGACTGTCGCAACGTGCTGCCGGAGCCAGTGCTTGAGCCCGTGACCGTGGTCACCGATGTCCGGGAAATTCTTGGCGACGCGTTGCGTCCGGTCAGCCCCGAGCAGGCTCAGGTCATGAAAGCGTTGCTGGAACGTCAGCAAATCGCGGCGAAGGAGCCGGCCTATCAAGCCGTCACGGCGAAAGAAACGGGGTGGACGCAATCGGCTGACACGCCTTTGCCGTGGCTGAAGCTCGTTGTGACCCTGGTGATTCTGATAGCGGTTTTCTGGATGGGGTCGCAGGGACAAAATCCCGGACTGCAAGGCTTGCCGGCGAAAACAGCGTCGCCGGTCTCGGTGCAAATCAGCGCCATCGTGGTCGGGACGTTGATCGGCGGGATTGCCCTGACTCTGATATTGGCCGGGCTGCGCCACCTGTTGCGCCGACCGGCGCCAGTGCTGCCTTCGGCTCCCCGTGTCGCCGAGCCCGGCATCGACGCCCGCGCCACACCGGTCAAAGCCAAGCCGTCGCGCTGGCGGCGCTGGGTGACGCGCCTGACTGAAAATTCGCGTCTGTCGGCTCTGTATGGCAAACGTCAGGCCGCCTACATGCGGCGCATGCTCGAGATGTTCGAGGACGGCGATTTCGAAGAGGCGCTGCGTCACGCTATTCCATTGGGCAGCGAGCAGAGCAGCGGCGAGCAATCGTTCGGTACACCGCAGCGCCGTGAGGATCTGATGATCGACCACGGCCGTGGACCCACGCGCTCGATCAGGTTCGAACACGACATGGAAGCGCATCTGCGGCAGATCTACCGGCAGACCTTTGAGCGTCTGGATCGCGAGGGCCGCATTGAGGAAGCGGTGTTCGTGCTCGCCGAGCTGCTCAAGGTGCGTCAGGAGTCGCTCGACTATCTGGAGAAGCACGGACGGCTGCAACAAGCCGCCGACCTCGCGCTGGCCTGGGATATGCCGTCTGCGATGATCGTGCGCCTGCTATGTCTGGCCGATAACTGGCAGCGCGCCTTGCTGGTCGCCCGGCGTGACGACGCGTTTGCAGCCGCCGTGACATTGCTGCAAGGCAAGTGGCCGGACAGCGCCGACCGTTTGCGTCTGGAATGGGCCGAATCGCTGACCCGCAAGGGCCTCTGGCTGCAAGCCGTCGAGGTGATCTGGCCGCTGACCGCAGAGCGCCAACGTGCTGCCCAGTGGCTGCTGGATGCTGAAGCGGCGGGGGGGAAGCTAGCGTTGGGCGCATTGGTGAAACGGGCGGTGCTGTTGCCCGATACCTTGCAGGCTTACGCCGAGTGGGTCGAGCAACTGCGCGATGATCCGGCGCGTCACGCCGAGCGCGCGGCATTGGCCGAGATTTTGTTGCAGCACAAGACGCACGTGAGTGCGCTGGCCTGGCTGGCCGGTGCCATCGTGCACGCGGTGCTGGCCGACCAGATCGACGGCCATTGTCGCTTGACGCATCTGCAATTGCAGGCACTGGTCAGCATGAGCAAGGACAAACTGTTGCAGGCCGACCTGCCGGGGGCGTTACCGACCCTCGCCGCGAGGGTCTCGTTGTCGCAAGTGGGTGAGCCACTTGAATGGACAGCCCCGTTCATGGGCAACCGCAAGATTCTCGATGCGGTGCCGCTGGAGCAGGGGCGTTATTTGCTCGCGTTGGGTGAGGCGGGGGCGATGGTAATCGATGCGCAAGGTCAGAGCCTGTGCCATTTCCCGGTGCCGGCACACGACATAGTGCTGGCCCATGACCGGCAGGTCGTACTGGTGCTGGCCCGACGCGATGATGTCTGGCGTATCAGCAAGCTCGATCTGGTCACGCGCAGTGCGACAGATCTGGGCGTGCAGCGGTTTGACGTGTTCGCCCGGTCATTCGACGGTTTGACCTGGACCGTCGGACGAGGTCGGCAGGTGCGGGTGGTGGATGTCGATCATGGCTTCGAAACCCTGTGGCATGTCAGCGATTTGCCGGGTCAGGTCTGCGGCATGAAAGATGATGCGCAAAACGAACTGCTGTGGCTGACTCACCCGGACCAGGGCTTGTATCTGTGGCACTACCGCTTGCCCGAGCGTCGACTGATCAGTCGGGATTTGATGCCGGCCTTGCCAGTGGGCAGTTTCCGGTTGCTCGACACCGATGGTCGGGTACTCGGCGCAACACTCAAACTGGGTGACAATGAAGATCCTGTTCTGGTGGTGGAGTGGATCGGCGGGCGCAAAGGCTACCGGTTACCGGGGCTGGATGCGCAAAAAATCGATGGGCTGGATGTGTATCTGCATGGCCAATGGATGCTGACTCGTTACCTGATCAACGATCACGAGATGCGGTGGCATTTCATTCATCGCGGCAGCGACCAACTCTGCGCCACGTTGCAATGGCCTTTACACGGTGCGCAATTACGCTGTTTCGGGCCCGATTTCTTGCTGTTCGATCACCATGGGCGTTTCAGTCATATCAACGTCGACGCGGCCACCCAACACAACCTTTCGCTGAATTGAACCGGCCGGGCCGCTTACGCTTTAACCCAGCGCTGGCGGCTCCACGCACTCAACCAGTCCACCGCAAACACCAGCACCAGCATCGCCAGAATCACCGTACTGGCCTGCGCTTCCTGAAACAGGCTCAGGCTTACATACAGCATCTGCCCGAGCCCGCCAGCGCCGACAAAACCCAGCACGCTGGCCATGCGGATGTTGTTCTCCCAGCGATACAGGCAGTAGGCGAGCAGTTGCGGCGCGAGGTTGGGCAAGGTGCCGTAGCAGAAGGCGAGGATTGGGTTGCCGCCCTGCAAACGGATCGCTTCGGCGGGTTGCGGCGGGGTGTTTTCCAGGGCTTCGGCGAACAATCGGCCGAGCACGCCAGTGGTGTGCAGGGCAAGGGCGAGGGTGCCAGCGTTTGGGCCCAGGCCGGCGGCGAGCACCATCAGCGCGGCCCAGACCAGCTCGGGAATCGCCCGCAGGCCGTTGAGCAACAGGCGCGAAACGCTTTGCAGCGGCCAGCCGAAACGCCCGGCAGCGGGCAGGGCGAGGAGGATGCCGAACAACGCCGCGAGCAGGGTTCCAATAGCTGACATGGCCAACGTTTCCATCGAGCCTTTGAAAATGGCTTTCAGGTAATCCGCACTCAGATCCGGGCTGAAAAAGCGCTGCACATACGCCGCCATTTGTTTCAGGCTGGTGGCGCTGCCCAGTTCGCTGATGTCGAGGCTCAGGTAAGTGAAAGCAGCGATGACGGCCACGCCGATACCCGCGATCAGCAACAGATTGATCAGGCGATTCATGCCAGTCTCCAGCGCAGCAAGCGGCTAAGTTGATCGGCTGCGAGCACCAGCAGCAGGAAGGTCAGCAGAATACTGGCGACCTCACCGCCAGCGAACATGCGGATCGACAGATCGATTTGCTGGCCGAGCCCTCCGGCACCAACAAAGCCCATCACCACCGAAGCGCGGATCGCGCACTCCCATCGATACACCGTGTACGACAATAATTCCGCCGCCACATTGGGCAGAATACCGTAGGCAAAAGCAGCCAGTCGGCCACTGCCAGCCTGCAACAACGCGTGTGCCGGCCGCTGACTGGTGGACTCGAAAATCTCCGCGTAAACCTTGCCGAGCATGCCGCTGTAGGTGATGGCGATTGCCAGCACACCCGCCGCCGGTCCTAACCCGACGGCGCGCACGAACAGCAGCGCCCAGACGATTTCCGGCACGCTGCGCAAAAAGATCAGCAAGCCGCGAACCGGCCAGCGCAGCAAACGCCCCAGCCGACTTGGAACACCGCCCCTCGAGGCCGCGGACAGCGATAGGGCGCGACTGGCGATCAGGCTGGCCGGTATCGCCAATACCAGCGCCAGCGCCATGCCGGCTGTGGCGATGGCCAGGGTTTGCAAGGTGGCTTTGAGCAGTAACTGGAGAAACGCTTCGTCGTGCGCCGGTGGCCAGAATTGCGCGACAAACCGGCCCATTTCATTCTGGCTGTCGGGTAGCAGCACGCCCAGATTCAGTTCACTGAGCTGGATCCCCGGCCACAACAAGGCAATCGCCAACACGGTCAACAGCAGCCGTGGCCATGCCGCGGGATCCCGTGAATCAGCGCTCAGCATCGTGGAATCTGCACAGTCAAAGGCGCCACCGCAGCCGTTGGCGATTGCATTTTTTCGTTGGCGTACAGCGCATCGAGCATCTCGGGGCTGACTTGATCGCAAGGACTGTCGAACAGAATCTGCCCCTCTCGCAAACCGATGATGCGAGGAAAGTGCGAGAGCGCCAGATCCACCGCGTGCAGGCTCGCCACCAGTGTAACGTTGTGCTCGCGGGCATGCCGAGACAGGATCGACAGCGTGTGGCCGGCCATGACCGGGTCCATCGCCGAAACGGGCTCGTCGGCCAACAGAATCTCCGGCGCCTGATACAGCACCCGGGCGATGCCGACGCGCTGCAATTGGCCACCCGACAATTGCTGGCAATGGGCGAACAGCTTATCGCCCAGATCCAGACGCGCCAGCGCCGCGCGGGCGCCGGGCACATCCAGCGGGTGGAGTAGATTCAACAAGCTTTTGCCCAGACTCCACTGCCCGAGTTTGCCCGCCAGCACCGCCGTGACCACCCGTTGACGTGGCGGCAGAGGCGGAGCCTGGTGCACCAGACCGATACGCGCGCGCAGGCGCTGCCGTTGCCTCGCAGACAATTGCCAAGCGCGCTCGCCTAGTACGTCGATCTCACCGCTGCTGGGCCGCAGTGCGGTGGCCAGCAGGTTGAGTAAACTCGATTTGCCGGCGCCGGACGGGCCGATGATGGCGACCTGTTCGCCGACGCCAATCTGCAAGTCGATGCTGCGAAGCGCGTCGACTCCATTGGCGTGACGCAGGCTACCTTGGGTGAGGCGTAAGGTCATTTCAGCAGATCGGCAGCGCGGGCGGCTTCCTCGATGCCCTTGTAGTTCTCAGGCTTGGTATCAATGAAGCGGCTGGCCGCCTGCAGATCGAGAATCTTCTTCTGCTCAGGGTTGGCCGGGTCCAGATCAAGGAAGGCTTTTTTGATCTTCGCCGCCAGTGCCGGGTCGAGTGTGCCGCGCACGGTCCAGTTGTAATCGAAGTAGGGCGGGGTGGTGGCGAAGACTTTCACTTTTGTGGTGTCGACCTTGCCGGCATCCACTAGTTTCTGCCAGACACTGGCGTTCAACACACCTGCGTCGACCTTGCCGGCCTGCACCCAGGCGACGGTGGCGTCATGGGCACCGGAGTAGGCGACGCGGCTGAAATATGCTTCCGGCTTGATGCCGTCATTTTTCAGCATGAAGTAACGCGGCATCAGGCTGCCGGACGTGGACGACACCGAGCCGAAAGCGAAGGTCTTGCCTTTCAGGTCGGCCAGGCTCTTGACGTTCGGGTCGGCCGTGATGAATTTGCTGGTGAATTGGGCGTCCTGTTCGCGCTGTACCAGTGGAATCACTGGGGTGGTAGCGTCGGTCTTCAAGCGCGCCTGAACAAAGGTGAAACCGCCCAGCCAGGCCATGTCGAGACGATCGGTCGCCAGTGCTTCCACCACGGCCGGGTAATCGGCTACCGGCACGAACTGCACCTTCATGCCCAGTTGTTTTTCCAGATAAGCGCCCAGTGGCTCGAATTTGCGCAGCAACTCGGTCGGGGCTTCATCAGGAATGGCGCTGACCTTCAGCACCTCGGCGGCGTGCGCCACCAGGGCGGAAAAGGACAGGGCCAGACCGGCCGTCAATGCCAGGGTTCGCTTGAGCATGGGAATCTCCGTTTCGTAAGCGTCAATGTCGGTGCGCCTGTAACTGGGCGCAAAGTCAGGTTAGACGAAACGGCGAGGTTATACGCAATCGACGATCCAAAGGCCAGTGTTGACAGGCGCCGCTTATAAATGAGCGCGGCGCGAGCAGCTTGTTCCCGGGCCTTAAGGTCAGTTGGACTCAGGCAATCTGGCAATCACTTTGATCTCGAAATCGAAACCATACAGCCAGGTCACGCCCACTGCGGTCACGGTCGGATGTGGCGCGTCGCCCCAGAATTCTGAAAGAACCACATTCCTGATCGCCTCGGGCTTCGATTGCGGGTCGACGATGAAGACGGTGACATCCACCACGTCGCCGAAGGTACAACCGGACTCATTGAGGATGGCGTTCAAATGGCTGAAGGCCAGGCGCACCCGGGTTTGCAGATCCGGCTCGGGTGAGCCGTCCTCGGTGCTGCCGACTTGTCCCGAGACAAAGAGAAAGCTGTTGGAGCGAATGGCCGCTGAGTAGCGATTGCGCTCGTAAAGCGTTCTGCGTTCAGGAGGAAAAACTACGTCGCGCTGCGTCACGGGGTGTCTGCCTGGCGCGGCAGCGATACCCACGGTACGGCTGCGCGTCGATGTGCCTAGCCCATCTACGCGTCCGATTCTGATGCCCGTATTGCCCGAATTTCACGCGCGCTGCCCGGATATGCAGTTCGACATGGGCGTTAGTGTTGGCATCGTCGATATCATTGATGAAAACGTCGATTGCGTGGTGCAAGGCGGTGAACTGCTGGATCAGTCGCTGATGGCCCGCAAGGTCGCGGATTTGCCACTGGGCGTGTTTGCCGCGCCTGCTTATCAGGCCCGCGCCGGCACATCGCGTCGGGACGGCGCGGAATGGGAGTCCTCTGGCTGCCCACGTACATGTCCGACGCCCATGTAGCACGAGGGTGAGTGAGTGCCGCTGTTCGAAGATTGGCAACTTGAGCCGATGCCTCTGTATGTAGCGTATCCGCCCAGCCGGCATGTAACCCTGAAGTTGCGAGTGTTTATCGATTGAGTGGTGGCGTTGATGACGTAGTGAGTGACTGGTGTGCTTTTTGCTTGTACGACTGCGATGCCGTCAAATAACTTACACAAATGGCGACTTGAAAGCCTGCAGCCGTGATGTGCATGGTTTTCGCCTCCAGGAGCTGCACCCATAATGAACATGTACATCGATATCGTCGGCGCCTGTAATTTAAGCTGCCCTTCCTGTCCGATGGGTAACTCGGAAAACCTCAATTTCAAGAAATCCATGCAACTCGACATGTTCAGGCAGATCGTCGAGAAAGCCAAACGTGAAGGTGTTCGCTCAATCTTTCTCTACAACTGGACCGAGCCGCTGGTTCATCCAAAGATTGGCGAGTTTATCGAAATCGTTAACGCGGCGGGCTTGAACAGCGGTGTCAGCACTAACTTGAATCTGGCCAAGAACATGGAAAAAGCCTTGATGGCCGAGCCAGGGTTCTTCCGTATATCGCTCTCGGGTTTCTACCAGGAAACTTATGAGAAGGGTCATGTGGGTGGTGATATTGAAGTTGTAAAACAAAACATGATTGCCTTGCATGACATTAAACAGCGATATGGTTTAGCCACCCAGGTCGACGTTTACTATCATCGCTATCTGGACAACATGGAAGAAGAAGCGCTGATGCGCGAGTTCAGTGAGCGCTTGGGTTTCAAATTCACTACTGGCTATTCCGTGATGATGCCGCTGGAGAAGACCCTGGCGATTGTCGAGGGCGATTCCTCTGTCACCGAGACCGATCTCGAGACCCTGAAAAGGCTCGCGTTGCCGCCTTATGCTGATCTTGTGAATGTCATCCAAAACTATCCCCCGCAGATCTGTGTCCTGAAGGACGATTGGCTGGTAATTGACTGCAATGGCAATACGGTACTGTGTTGTTCGATTTTCAATCAGACCGAATATCAAGTGGGTAAGTACCTTGACATGCCCCTTGATGAACTGACTCGACGCAAATCCACGCAGAAAAACTGCGCCGACATGTGTGATCGATGCGCCAGCAAGGGCATGCATATCTACTCGATGAATAACAATCGGGGTGTGTTGGAGAGCCATGCGGTTAATCGCATCATCGATTTTCAACGACGCAGTATTCTCGAACTGCCGATTGATAGCGAACAACTTGGCCGGGCCGGCGAAGTCAGTGCCGAAAACTTCGATGAAGCCCAATACTTTCAATTGAATGAAGACGTCAGGCAAGCCGTTCAAAGCGGCGCTTTCTCCAGCGGCTACCAGCACTATTTGCTGTTTGGCCGTTTGGAGGGAAGACTCGGTGCCGGTGTCTTTACAGTGGTTTAAACAACGATCAGGCGGACAGCAGATGATCCGATAGCCAAACGATAAAGCGTTGGGCCATCGGACCGTTCTCACTGTCGCGATGGGTCGGTAACGCCCAGTTCGGGCCGCGAATCGAGTCTTCGACCAGCCATCAACCGTAGGCGTGATTGACTCTTTGTTCCATCAGGCTAACTATCGGCGGATAACAACATGACCGAAGGACCCTGCCTTGATCGAACGACGCCAATTCAGCGGAGGTATGAAGGGGAAAAACCTCCGCTATTTGAATGAACAATCAGCTGACACCCGCGTGACCCGCACTGGTTTTCTGCTGCTCGAACACTTTTCACTGCCGGCCTTCACCCAGGCGCTGGATACCATCATCACCGCCAATCTGTTGCGCGCAGAGTTGTTTGCTTCCCGCACGTTCGGGTTAGGCGAAGGTGAGGTGAACAGTGATCTGGGTTTGGTCATTCGCCCGGATGTGCGGATTGATTTGGCGGCCCTTCAAGAGCTTGATCTACTGGTGGTGTGCGGTGGTTATCGAACCGAGCTTAAGGCGACGGATGAATTGATCAGCCTGTTGCGCGCGGCGGCGGAGCGGGGCGTCAGTCTCGCAGGGTTGTGGAATGGCGCTTGGTTTCTCGGGCGCGCCGGATTACTCGATGGCTATCGCTGCGCGATTCACCCGGAGCATCGTCCGGCGCTCACCGAGATTGCCAAGGCCACGCAAGTCAGCAGCGAACCCTATGTAATTGATCGTGACCGGCTCACCGCGTCGAGTCCGTCCGGAGCTTTCCACATGGCGCTGGATTGGATCAAGGGCTTGCACGGCAAAGCGTTGGTCGAAGGCATCGAGGATATTCTGGCGTTCGAAGAGTCGCGGTACCGGCGGATCAAACCGGATGAAAACATCTGCGTGAGTGCGCCGTTGCGTGAAGTGGTGAAGTTGATGGACGCCAACCTTGAGGAGCCGCTGGAGTTGGAACAA
This sequence comes from Pseudomonas sp. NPDC087614, assembly GCF_044743485.1. Lineage (NCBI taxonomy): Bacteria > Pseudomonadati > Pseudomonadota > Gammaproteobacteria > Pseudomonadales > Pseudomonadaceae > Pseudomonas > Pseudomonas sp. NPDC087614. Next base: position 23,298 of record NZ_JBIUWN010000077.1, read on the forward strand.
CTGGCGGTGTATGCCGGGCGATCTCGGCGCCAGTTGGAGCGCTTGTTCAAGGAGCAACTCGGTACCACGCCGCAACGTTACTACCTGGAACTGCGCATCACCGAAGCGCGGCGTTTGCTACAACACACCGAGCTTTCCCAGGTGGAAGTGCTGGTGGCCTGCGGCTTCGTTTCCCCAAGCCATTTCAGCAAATGCTACAGCTCATACTTCGGCTATCGCCCCTCAAGAGAAAAACGCCTCGTTAAATAACCCGAGGGAACTGATACTTGCCGGTCAAGCGCTTGGTGTAGTTCTCAGGCGCCGGGTGCGGTGCGGCGTTAGCATCGCCCTTCAACGTTACCGTCGGCACACTGATCGGACGGTGCGGTGGCCAGTTTCTGCTCCAGCGCTGCGTATTTTACTTCGCCCTGCCAGCGCCGCTGGTTGCCCATTGCGCAGGGTGTCTTTGGAGAGGAACTGCGTATCGCCATAAGCTCGCGCCTAGGGCATCAACACTCGATAACCCTTGGTCGCCAGCAACGGCGTGCCATCTTCATGGTGACGTCTCCTGTACAAGCTCCTGGCCAAGGGTTCCTTATAAATCCTTCAAACCTTGAGTGCATTTGAGCGCAGGGACGTATCAGGCCTGTGTCGAAGCAGGTCATTGTTGAAAGGCGCTGTATCGCGGCGAGGGGTTATACAGAGTGTGATACACAGCGAAAAACCCACTGATCACTGGCCCGAAGCCGGGCAAAATAATAAGTCGCTGTTTTAAAACAAAAAATAATTCATTTCGTACTTCACAAACGAAAAGAATGTTGGTAAATTGCGCCCCGTTCTCGCAGTGATCCTCACGGAGCCGCTGACAAGAGCTGTAGGGGCGTCGCCAAGCGGTAAGGCAGCAGGTTTTGATCCTGCCATGCGTTGGTTCGAATCCAGCCGCCCCTGCCATATATCGAAAAACGCCAACTTCGCAAGAAGTTGGCGTTTTTTTATGCCTGCGATTTGTGCCGCGACGGAGCAGGGCTGGCGCGCACGATGCCGGAGCACCGTGCGCGCCCCTCACTCAGTGCGGTGCGCGCGGGATGGTTTTCATCAGGTCTTCGGGGCTGATGTGGCCGACCACACTGCCCGGTTGCGGCAGGTTGAGGATGTGGCCCTTCATCTTGCCGATGATGTGCATCTCGCACGGTTTGCAGTCGAACTTCAGCGTCAGCACTTCATCGCCGTGGATCAACTGCATCGGCGCGACTTTGGTGCGTACGCCGGTCACGCCTTTGGCCTGTTTCGGGCACAGGTTGAAGGAGAAGCGCAGGCAGTGCTTGGTGATCATCACCGGCACCTCGCCAGGCTCTTCATGCGCTTCATACGCGGCGTCGATCAGCTTCACGCCGTGACGGTGGTAGAAGTCGCGAGCCTTCTGGTTGTACACGTTGGCCAGGAACGTCAGGTGCGAGTCCGGGTACACCGGCGGCGGGGTGGTTTCAGCTTTGCGGCTGCCGCGTGGGTGAGCGGCGACACGGGCGGCAGTCAGGGCTTCGATCACTTCACGGCGCAGGGATTTGAGCTGTGAGTTGGGGATGAAGAACGCTTGTGGCGCATCGAGTTTGATGTCGGTGGCGTGGTACTGCGTGGTGCCGAGTTGGCCGAGCAGATCGCGCAGTTGCTCCAGCGCCTGCTCGGGCTTGTTGGCAACGCCGAACGGGCCGTCAAGCGTGACGCTGGCGCTGATGCCTTCTTCGCTGGTGGCGGTGAGGTCAAGCTGTTCTTCACGCAAGCGGGCGAGCCAGCTCAACGCCACGCGACGTTCGGAAGAAGTCTTTTGCAGCGCCTGTTGCCAGTTGTGATCGAGGTTGCGATTCAACGGATGGCTCGGGCGCAGCTTGTACAGGCCTTCCGGCATCTCGTTAGGCTCTACGCGATAGCGGTAGCGCTTCTCGCCGTCTTCTTCGAACTCGCCTTTTGGCTCAGCGATGTTGGCGCGGAAACCGACCACTTCCCGTTTGACCAGCACGTTCAAGCCATCACCGTTGGACAGCGGCTCGTGGGTCACGACCTGCATATCACGCTTGCCGACTTTCTCGACCGTGCCCACCGGCAGACCGGTGAACGTCGGCGAGTCAAACGCGCCAATGTCGATCTTGCGATCTGTCACGAAGTAATCGGTGCTGCCGCGATGGAAAGTCTTTTCCGGATCGGGCAGGAAAAAGTGCGCGGTGCGGCCGCTGGAGGCACGGGCCAGGTCCGGGCGATCTTCGAGCACGTCGTCGAGGCGCTGGCGGTAATAGGCGGTGATGTTCTTCACGTAGCCCATGTCTTTGTAGCGACCTTCGATCTTGAACGAACGCACGCCGGCTTCAACCAGGGCCCGGATGTTGGCGCTCTGGTTGTTGTCTTTCATCGACAGCAGGTGTTTTTCGTAGGCAATCACGCCACCCTTTTCATCTTTTAGGGTGTACGGCAATCGGCAGGCCTGGGAGCAGTCGCCACGGTTGGCGCTGCGGCCGGTTTGCGCGTGGGAAATGTTGCACTGGCCGGAGAATGCCACGCACAGCGCGCCATGAATGAAGAACTCGATCGCAGCGTCGGTTTCGTCGGCGATTGCGCGGATTTCTTGCAGGTTCAGTTCGCGGGCCAGTACCAGTTGCGAGAAACCGGCCTGATCGAGGAACTTCGCCCGCTCCAGGGTGCGGATATCGGTCTGGGTCGAGGCGTGCAGTTCGATCGGCGGAATGTCCAGCTCCATCACGCCCAGATCCTGGACGATCAGCGCATCGACGCCGGCGTCGTATAGCTGATGGATCAGCTTGCGTGCTGGTTCCAGTTCGTTGTCGTGCAGGATCGTATTGATGGTGGTGAAGATGCGCGCATGATACTTGCGGGCGAATTCCACCAGTTCGGCGATTTCGCTGACTTCGTTGCAGGCGTTGTGGCGGGCACCGAAGCTCGGGCCGCCGATGTACACGGCGTCGGCGCCGTGCAGGATCGCCTCACGGGCGATGGCCACATCGCGGGCAGGGCTGAGCAATTCCAGGTGGTGCTTGGGCAAGGACATAGTTTTTTTAGTCAGGCTGTCACGGTTAGTCGCGCATTGTACCTGCGAAATGGCCGACCGGCACCCGTATGCCGATTCAGGTGTATTGAGTCCGCTGGCACAGCTCTGAAAATTCCATAACTGTGGTTTCTATCAGTTGTTTAATCGCCAATATTCAAACACATTCATCGCCCGATAGTCCGGTGTGCGCAGCTGTCTAAATTCCGGTTTGTTAGTTTGGGAATCAAGGGTGCCTGGTCATGAAAAAAACTGAATATTATGCAACGAATGATCTTGATGAAAAAACGCTAAGGATGGTCTGAAGTAGCCCTGTATTTCCGGCCAACTTCAACCTCATCCAATTTTGAAAGCGGTAGACCGATCAAAAACGATCAGATTGCCCG